>NZ_JBMULM010000002.1:0-300000 GCF_049537595.1 Fictibacillus nanhaiensis | reverse complement strand
TTCACCTTATATCCCCAGTCTTTAAATACAGAAATTTGCTCTTCCGTTACTTCTGTTATCCCTTTTCGTTCGACTTCCTCCCATTTCGGCGTCTCACCAAACGACAACTCACTAAGAATCATTAGCTTATAAAAAGCATCATAACCTTCTATATCACTTGCCGGGTCAGCTTCTGCATAACCTAGTTTCTGTGCAGACTTTAATACTTCTTGAAAAGGAAGACCTTTTTCCCTCATATTCGTTAAAATATAGTTGGATGTGCCGTTTAATATCGCTTCGACTGAGTAGATCTCGTTGACTTGAAGAAGCTGTGAGATACTCCGAATGATCGGTGTTCCACCTGCTGTTGTCGCTTCATAACCAACATAACGATCTAAAGCTTCTGCCTTATCAAGCAATGTTCTTCCATGTCTCGCAAACATGACTTTGTTCGCAGTGATTACATGACATCCTTTATCAAGAGCACGGCTTAAGTAAGTGAAGCCTGGCTCTTCTCCGACGATCGCTTCAAATATGACCTCTAGTCCATCGATATTAAGAATCTCATCAAAGTCAGTAGTTATTAGAACATGCTCATCCACTTCACGCTTCTTGGTTCCATCCTTCACCAGTATCCCTTCGATCACGACCTCTTGACCGAGCACATTTTGAAGTTGTTCTTTATGCGTTTTTAGTGCTTCATATACGCCTTGGCCAACTGTTCCAAACCCTAGCAGCGCTGCTTTAATAGGTGCCATATTGCAGCCTCCCTTCTTGTCTCAATGCTTCTCTTACATGTGGTCCCCATTTCTCAAATTCTACTAAAAATCCATCATGACCGAAGTCTGTTTCAATCGAATAGTAGGTTCCAAATCTAGTATGTTTTATGAAATTCTCAATCACTTCAGGTGGGTATAGAAGATCGCCTTCATAACCAAAAGCATATACTTCAGCTTGTATTTGTGACGCTGCCCTCTCCCAGCCACCAAGTTTATCCCCAATATCAAAAGCGTTCATCGCGTATAGAAGAGATACATAGCTTTCCACATCAAATCGTCTAGTCAATTTTTCCCCTTGATACGTAAGATAGGAATCTACTTGAAAGAACGGCTTACCTTCATCGTCTTTTTCTTTGATCTCTCTATTGAATCTCTCATTAAATAATTTAGGTTGACGATACGTTAATAGCCCAGCCATACGTGCGATCTCCAAACCTGCTAATCTCTGCTCGCTTCTAAAGTTGCCACTCTTATACACAGGATCATTTTCAATCGCATGAAGGGCAAGTCTATTAAAAGCTACACCATAATCACTTAAGAAGGGAGTTGCCGCAAAGATAAATACTTTTTCTAAAAAATATGGAAACTGCACAGCCCATTCAAGTGCCTGCATACCGCCGAGTGATCCTCCCATGACCGCAAGAAGTCTCGGGATTCCTAATATGCTAAGAGCTTGTCGCTGTGCACGAACCATGTCTCTTACCGTTACAAAGGGAAATGACTTTCCATAGTTTTCTCCGGTTTCAGGATTCTTACTTGCTGGACCCGTTGAACCACTGCACCCTCCGAGCACATTAAATGTGATGACTTGAAACTGGTTTGTGTCTATATAATGATCAGGACCCACTAATCCACGCCACCAACCTGGGTCTTCTTCTGATCCGTAAGCATACTGATTTCCAGTTAAAGCGTGGCAGAGTAAAACAACTGGACCTATTGAGTTGCCTGTTTTCTCAAAAGCTAACTCAGCATTGGGAATCACTTTTCCTGACTCTAGAGCAAAGTCACCGATCTTAACCTTCCCTATCTTTCTTGACGCATCAAGCAAGTTTTTGTAACTCACGGGCTTTCAGCTCTCTTCGCAATATTTTTCCGCTGATCTTTGTTTTTGGGAGTTCTTCTACGATCTCAATCTCACGAGGTGCAGCATGTGCAGCTAATTCCCCTCTAACAAAGATTCGGATTTCATCCAAAAGCTCTTTACTCTCGCTATATCCATCTTTTAAAACGATAAAGGCTTTCACGATCTCCCCTCGTATGGGATCTGGCTTGCCGATTACTCCTGCTTCGGCAACTGCTTTGTGCTCGATCAGTTTGCTTTCAACTTCAAAAGGTCCGATTCGTTCTCCTGAAGAATTGATCATGTCATCTGAACGTCCTTGGAAAAAGATATAATCATCTTCGTCTTTTATAGCAAGATCGCCTGATACATACCACTCGCCCCAGCTAAAATACGAATCATATTTTTCAGCGTTCTGCCAAACTTCTCTCATGATTGCCGGCCATGGTGCTTTGATCGCTAAATGACCTACGGTATAAGGAGGCAGTTCATTTCCGTTTTCATCCAATACGGTCGCGGTTATGCCGGGAAATGCTTTTCCCATAGATCCAGGCTTTATCGGCTCTGTTGGAAGATTTACAATAAGTTGCGCACCAGTTTCCGTCATCCACCACGTATCATGAATTCTTTTTCCAAGCACGTTCTGACCCCAATAGATGACTTCTGGATTCAATGGCTCGCCTACACTTAATATGTGGCGAAGCTTAGAGAGATCATAGTGTTCGGGAAGCTCATTTCCTTTTGCCATCAACATACGAAAAGCTGTTGGCGCGCTATACCATACGGTCACACCTGTTTTTTGCAGAGTTTCGTACCACGTCTCTGCTTTAAATCTTCCCCCGTGCACAACAATAGTAGCTCCGTTTAATAATGGAGCAAAAACGCCATACACCGTTCCTGTCACCCATCCAGGATGGGCCGTACACCAATACACATCATCTTCTTGAATATCTAACACCCATCTGCCTGTAAGATATTGCTGAACCAACGCCCGATGAGCATGGATGATCCCTTTAGGTTTTCCAGTAGAACCAGAAGTGTAGTGGATGTTCAGACCATGTTCAGGGTCTACCCACTCAATCTGACTCTCAGTGTTTCCCACACTCTTCAACTCTTTTTGAAGCGAGATCTCGCCATTTTCTCCTTCACCATCTGTTAGAAAGACTGTGTGGAGACTTGGGAGATCTTCTCTTGGTACACGCTGATACAACTCTTCATCTGTAATCAAGAACGTTCCTTCACAGTCACTGATTCGGTCTCTTACTGCATCCGACATGAATGCTTCAAATAACGGACCCACTATAGCTCCAAGCTTAATGGCAGCTAACATCGCGATATGACAGTGATGGTGTTTTGGCAAGAAAACAAAAATAAAATCTCCGCTCTTTACACCATGTTTTTTTAAAACTGCAGCCCACTGATCTGTCGTTTTCTTTAGTTCACTATAATTTATTTTTATTTCTTGTGAATCGTCTATATAATGAAGAGCTGTTTTCTCACCTCTTCCTTCTTCAACATGACGATCTACACATTCATAGGCCATATTCGTCTTACCATCACTTCGTCTATTAAATCTTTCGGTAAAAGTTTCCCAAGAAAATGCAGTATTCCTTTGATCTTCTGAAATATTATATGTTCCTTCGACTGGATGAATGGTGGCTAGTTTTGTCATTGATGTTCACCTGCTGCTTTCTTTTCAACGTTTAATAGATGTAAGATGTGAGCTTTTTGTTTAGAGAGGTAACCGTCTCCACGGGTTTTCGGTCTTTGTTTTTCTATTGAAACTTCGCTGTACACTTCACCCGGCTGACCTTTTAAGATAAAGATTCGGTCACATAAATAAAGAGCTTCATCAATATCGTGAGTAACTAAGATCATCGTCGTTTTCTTTTTTTGCCATATGGATAACAAAAGATCTTGAAGCTGCATTTTGGTAAAAGCATCTAACGCACTGAACGGTTCATCTAGCAATAGAATTTCCGGCTCCGTAATAAGCGCTCTCGCGATTGCTGTACGCTGTGCCATTCCGCCTGATAAATCTTTCGGGTAATGGTTTTCAAAACCCGTTAATCCAACTAGATCTAGATACGTTTTATATTTATCCGTATTCCTCTCTTTTTTTTCCAGTCCGAATGAAATGTTCTTTTTTACAGACAACCACGGCAGAAGGCGAGGTTCTTGAAACATCATACCGATCTGATTATTGGATCCGTTTTCTATCGAAATCGTACCTTCATACTGTTGATCAAGCCCTGATAACACGCGAAGCAATGTACTTTTCCCACAGCCGCTCGTTCCTAGAACTCCGATTATCTCGCCTTCCTTTACAGACAGATTGATATCTTGGAACCCTGCCGTGTCATGATTAAACGTACGTTTTAACCGACTTACATTCAGCATTTGTTCCCCCTCCTTCTATCCTTGATTTGTCATACTGTCTTGCCATTTTAGTGAACGATGTTCGATCCATTTCAACAGTGCATCTGTTATCTTTCCTAAGACTGCAAACAGCAAGATGCTTGCAATTACCGTATCCGGAGAGTACGTGTTCTGACCTACCACGAGCAGATATCCTAATCCTTCACTTGCTCCCATGAGCTCTGCCGCTACGACAAACATCCATCCAAGTCCTAACCCGCTGCGCATACCTGTAATAAATGAAGGTAATGCAGCTGGCAATATAATGCGTTTTGTTAGCTGGTAAGGTGTGAGTTGATAAATCCTTCCGACCTCAATAAGCTTACGATCCACACCTTGGATGCCCGCCACAATATTTAAATAGACAGGAAAGAATACACCTACTGCGATTAACGAAATCTTGGAAGGTTCTCCAATTCCCATCCAAAGGATAAAGAGCGGTACCCATGCGAGAGAGGGAATAGATCGAATGGCTTGAAACAATGGGTCTAATAGTCTTTCTGCTGTTTTTGCATAACCTACGATTGCACCGATTACAACCGCCGCTCCTGTTCCAATCGCAAATCCTAAGAATACCCGCGTGAGGGTAATCGAGATATGACCGAACAGTGAACCATCTTGATACATACTGATTATTTTTTCTAAAATAATGGTTGGTGCAGGCAACAGATGTGCGGCAAGAAGTCCTGTTCTAGCGGCGATTTCCCACACTATTAATAAAAGGATAGGCAAGATAGAGCCTATAAGGATTCCTCTTCCTAGTTGGAATATGCCTTTAGAAGTTGAGAGCTTTTGAGGGGAAGCTCTCTGGGCTACTTTCCACTTATGTGTTTCAGAAATCATTGACACTTCCTCCTCTCTCTCCTTATTGGTTGATCACTTTTTCTGCGAACTTAGAGTTGATCAATTTCTTTACCAGATCTTTGATGTTAGTATCTTTTTTGACAATCTCTTCTTTTTGGAGTACTTTGCCTGCAGCCGATATAGCTTTTTCATGCTGTGATCCTGGAACAGGTTCCTCGAAGTTGTTTCGTTGCAGTTGTTTTTTTGCGACATCTTCTTTAATCCCCGCTTCTTCTGATAAAAGTTTTGCTGCTTCCTCTGGATGTTCAATCGTCCATTTTCTAGCTTTTTCGTAAAGTTCAATCACTTGTTCTACTTGCTTCGGATGGTTTTTCGCAAATTCAGAGCGTACGTTCAACGTGCCATACGTATTAAAATCTGGATTGCGATAAATGTACTTCGCCCCGGATTCAACTTCTGTTCTAGCCATATGTGGATCTAATCCAGCCCAAGCGTCCACTTGCCCTTTTAGTAATGCGTTCGCTCCATCGGCATGTTGCAGATTTACGATCTGTACGTCTTTTGCTGACAGGCCAACATCTGCAAGTGCACGAAGTAAAAAGATGTGTGGGTCCGTTCCAAACGTTGCCGCTACTTTTTTTCCTTCCAGATCCTTTACATCTTTAATCGTTGATCCATCTGCTGCAACAAGTGCTGTCCATTCTGGCTGAGAATAAATATAAACTGATTCGATCGGAGCACCTTTGTCTTTTGCGATTAAAGCTGCCGCACCCGCTGTGGATCCAAAATCAACGCTATCTGAGTTCAAAAATTCGAGCGCTTTATTACTTCCTTGACTTTGAACCCATTCCACTTCAATACCTTCTTTTTTGAACGCCTCTTCCGCCCAGCCAAACTTTTTAAGTGCTAGACTTGTTGGAGAATAAAAAGCATAATCTAGTCGAATCTTCTCTGGTTTTTCTCCCTCTTTCGCACCGCTGGAACAACCTGCTAACACTAAAACGCCAGCTAAGCTTAATGCCAGTGTTGCTTTCTGCCAAATCTTTAACATGTATTTCCCTCCACGTTTCTCTCTTTTTATATGGCTAATTTTGTGAGTTACTCTTGAAAGTCGTTGACTTCCGTTCCAGGATGTTCACTTTCCAATTTCTATTTTTAAAGTTCACACGCATATGTTGAAATAGTTCCCCTTAATCGCTGTGCTTCCTTATACGTACATCTGTTATGCACAACATCGATTCCTGCTTCTTTCGCAATTCTTGCAGCTTCTGGCGAGATGACACCTTCTTGCAGCCAGAATACTTTTGGCTGTGTGATCGCCGCTTCCTTTGCGAGCTCGATCGCGGCTTCTGGACTTCTAAACACTTGAACCACATCGATCGGAAACGGGATGGATTTTAAATCTGGGTATGCTTTTTCATCTAGCACTTCTGTCTCTCTTGGATTAACCGGAACGATCTTATAGCCAAGGCGCTGCATTTTTCTGGCTAATCGATGGCTGGGTCTAGCAGGGTTAGAACTGAGTCCTACGATTGCTAGCGTCTTAGGACGTTGAATTTCTTGACCGTTCTCGACTGCTCGATATAGTGCTGATTGCAAAGCCCAACGAATGACCCCTTCATCGTTAATCGTGATCTCTGTTTTATTCGATCCTATTCCTGTTGCTGTTTGTATCGCACGATCAAGGTCATTCGTAAGATCTTTTACGGATTCAAGTCCGATCGATAACCGGATCAGCTCTTCTGTTACGCCTGTTGCTATTAATTCTTCTCCACTCAGCTGCTGATGTGTAGTAGAAGCAGGATGGATAATCAATGATTTTGCATCCCCAACATTTGCAACGTGTGACCATAAGGAGATGTTGTTGATGACCTTACGCCCTGCATCACGCCCACCCTTGATTCCAAAGTTTACGATCGAACCAAAGCCATTGCTTAAATATTTTTTAGCAAGCTCATGACTTCTGTGCGAAGAAAGACCTGGATATGATACCCAATCTACTGCTGGATGTTTTTCCAGATATTCCGCTACTTCTTGTGCGTTCTTCGCATGTTTTTCCACTCGTAGATGCAGGGTTTCTAAACCTTGTAAAAGGAGAAATGCATTGTGTGGACTTAAACATGCCCCGAAATCTCGTAAAAGCTGTACGCGTAATTTTGTCGCGAAAGCTAATGTCCCAAAATCATTTGCGTATCTTAGTCCGTTATAACTGTTATCTGGTTCCGTGAATCCTGGATATTTCTCTGAGTTCCAATTAAAGCGTCCTCCATCCACCACAACACCGCCAATGGCTGTTCCATGTCCGCCGATCCACTTTGTTGCTGAGTGGATGACGATATCTGCTCCAAAGCTGATTGGTTTTGTTACATATGGTGTTGCAAACGTATTATCGATAATCAGAGGGACACCGCTCTCATGTGCAATATCTGCCACTGCCTCAATATCTAAAACATTCAGACTGGGGTTGCCGATCGTTTCAGCAAAAAAGGCTTTCGTGTTTGGAGAAATCGCTTTTCTGAAATTCTCTGGATCCTCTGCATCAACAAACTTTACGTTGATTCCGTATTTTGGGAGAGTAGTAGAAAATAAGTTGTACGTTCCTCCATATAGATTGGTAGCTGCAATAATCTCATCTCCTGCATGTGCGACGTTTAAGATAGCCAGCGCGATTGCTGACATACCGGAAGAAGTAGCAACAGCTGCAACACCATCTTCTAGAAGTGCAACTCTTTTCTCAAAAACATCCACAGTTGGATTTCCGATCCGGCTGTATATGTTTCCTGGCTCGTCGAGTGCAAATAAGCTTTGTGCATGATCTGTATCAGAAAAGACATAGGAAGTAGTTTGGTAGACAGGTACTGCTCGTGATCCTGTCGTTGGGTCAGGCGCTTGGCCCCCGTGTAATAGCAATGTTTCAATATCGTATCCATCAAAAGATTTTGTCATTGTATTCGCTCCTTCTTTTTTGTTATTGAAATAAAATCTATAGGAAAACTAGGGATAAAGAATAATGCTTTTCCCTTTTGCTATATTCAATTGAAAAAATGAGATAAGTGACTATGTGATGTTTGTGTGTGAAGTATGATAAGGGGAAAAAATAAAAACCCCCTTCCTAAGAAGAGGGTTTTGGTCCTCCTCTTATCTTTCAGATCAAAAAAGATCTGTAGGAATTGGCACCTTTCCAAACCAAATGTGGTTTGTTGGTTGCCGGGCTTCATCGGGCCTAGTCCCTCCGCCTCTCTGGATAAGAGATATTCAAATTATGTTTAACACATTAACGTGCTGATGTTTGTTTAGTTCTTGAATAGGATTATAGAGTATGATGTTTTAGAAAGTCAACCGTTTTTTGAAAAATCATAAAAGTTATACAAAAGAATGAATGTTCAACTGTCAGCTTTGAATTAAGATTATGCCCATGCTATGCGGGTTATGCTAACTTTGTTCCACTTTTTTCATCAAACCATTGAAACTCTTCGATTTTTTTTACAAGTACCTTTATTCGATTGGCAACCGCCTCTTGCTCTCCGAATCGAATTTTCTGTTCAGATGTTAATTCATCATTCTGCAGTAGTTGCCAATGAGTTACAGCTAAATTAGTAAGTTGGATAAACTCCTCTTGTTTCACTCGACGCTTTACTGCTAGCTCTCCACTAGAATAACCTTCTAAAAATCCGTCTGCCATTCTTTTCAATTGATCTTCATACCGATTAAATTCATGTCGTGCATAACGTGGTGCATTAAAAAATGTCGGGAACAATGTTCGGTAATTATTAAGAAAATTCCCCGCCAGTGAATCACCGCTATATAGGATTGGTAAAGGATCGATCAAACAGACAGTCCCATCTGAATGAAGCAAGACGTTCTCTGGAGATGTATCTTGGTTAGTAAGTACAACCATGTGATCCTTAATGTCTCTATCCTCCAAACAGGTTTGAAGGTCAATTAAGGTTGATGGTGATATAGAACCATCATACGTATCTATAAATTTTTTAAAATCATCTATGTATTCAACGTTTTCTTCTTTCATAGATTCTGAAACATCTGACTGAAATTTCCCTTCAATAAGTTTTCCGTTCCATGAGAGATAACCGAACCCTTTTAAACCATGATCTGCAGCATTCATCTTGCGAAAGAACTCACCAAGTTCCGCTCCGATATGAAACGATTCTACAGCCGTTAGTTGGTCCAGCTTGAGCGCCTTTCCTGCATAAGATTCAACTGTAAACGTTCTATCTTTTTCTACATGATAGTTGAAAAAAGCAGGGCAGATTCCTGGTTTAACTTGGTTAGCTAGTTCATAATATGCTCTAGTCCCTGAATATTCTGAGTGAATAGCTTCTTCATCAAATTCAACGATCTTCCCGTAAGCCTCTCCTTTTGGAAAACGAACGACCACAGCATCTCCAGAACGCAGCTGAACAAGATAAGCAAGATGCCAAGCTCCTTCACCTAAATATTGAACCTGTGTCGGATCTTTAAGTTCTTCTAACCCACTTTTTTGCAGTGCATAATCAATCAAGTCAAATGTCTCTTTCATAAGAAGTTCCTCTTTCTAAAATTGAAAATACGTTACATGAAACATATATTCGGTAAATGTTGAAAAAAATCCTTTTTTCTTACGTTTTCTTGTAGGTCTGAAGTCTTATGGAGGGATAAAAAAGGGCGGACATGAGGAATGTAAAAGCGGTGTGGTCGTGTATTTTCGTATGGCGCTCGTTTTTTTCGTATGGCGCTCGTTTTTTTCGTATGGCGCTCGTTTTTTTCGTATGGCGCTCGTTTTTTTCGTATGGCGCTCGTTTTTTTCGTATGGCGCTCGTTTTTTTCGTATGGCGCTCGTTTTTTTCGTATGGCGCTCGTTTTTTTCGTATGGCGCTCGTTTTTTTCGTATGGCGCTCGTCCAGCGAGCCTAACAGCCGCTGGACGAGCTTTTTAGGGAACTTAAAAAGCCCAAATCACCATCAATCTACATATGTGACGATTTCTTCTACCGCTTTTCTTGCGAGCTTCTTCGGTTGATCTTGTGGATGCCCCAGTGAAATTACCATGTTGATCTGCTTCTTCGAAGGAATTTCTAAAAAGTCGCGAATAGCATCTTGCGCCAACAGAACGGGACCGGTCATCGGACAAGTACCAAGTCCACGCGCATGGGCTGCAAGCATCAAGTTTTGAATTGCTAAGCAGCTGCTCTTGATTCCTTCCTCTTCCCAAACGGATTCTTCCGCAAGCTCGATCGGATCAAAGATCTTTTCACGAAACTTAGACTCGTAAGGAGTGGCTAAACAGATGATTAATACGGGTGCTCCAGAGAATGCTGTCGCATACGGACCGAAAGAGCGCGTCAGTAATTTTGCTTCCTTCGTTTTGCCGTTCTCTTCAGCCCTTGCTGCCAATTTATGAATAGCATCCCACGTCATCTCTTCAATTTTCTTTACTTTATCTTTATTTCGGATCACGATAAATTCCCACGTTTGTGAATTCGTGTCGCTCGGGGCGTAACGTGCGCAATCCATGATCTCATAAATGTCTTCTTCAGCAACCGCTCGATCCGTAAACTTTCGGACACTTCTTCTGCCGTGCACGATTTCTTTAAAATCTTCGTATTTCATGATTGTCTCCTCTAGCACATGTATTGGATTTTCTATATGTATTATACAAAAGATTGGAACTCTCTACAAAATACGTAAAAGAACAGTGCTTATTTTGCACTGTTCTCTGTTGCTTCTATATCTTTTTTCGTTTTTATTCTTAATCCGATTAGGATGAGTGAAGCTCCCAATAATACACTAACGATATGAATCGGATCCATATTAAGAGACTCCCTTTGAACATTTAACTTCTCTACATACATTCCAAGCAGATAAGTACTGATTAGAACGATTATCCCAGCAGTAATGAGTCCAGCCTTTACATATGGCTTCATGGAAAACCACCTTTTCCCTTTTACATATAACTTATTCTTAGGAAAAGATAGAATACCTTTATTCTTTAAAAACAAATTCAGCTAACTAATTGGCCTTTGCAAGATTCATTCGCTCTTCAACGAAAGAACGCACTTCCTCTTCTACTTTTTTCTTGATTACAAATTCTACATATCGTTCACCTGTATGAAACCGAACTAAACCCCAACTCGGATATCCTGGATTCTCTGCTTGAAGTCCAGTGATCCAGTCCACTGAATCGATCTGGTGCCAATCATAAAATTTGGTTGCTGATACAACGCCCCTCTTACCGATCGCCCCTCGCCAAATTTGTGTAAAATAAAGTAGTGTGAGAAACACCAATAAACATATCATTAAAACATTGACTGGCATTGAAAGTTTCAACAAACCAAAACCTTGTGTGATAATCACCACAATCATAATCTCATGTGTCCAAAAATTCTTTTGTGTATATTCTCCACTATAAGAAAGTCCATAGACAGGAATTGCTCTTTTTTTGTCTTTCACATTTTTCAAAAGATAATAAACAGCTGCAATGATTCCTAACACGATTAAGATTCCAAAAAAACCATTTAAGAAGAGTTCCATGTTTAAACACCCCACGTATCTTATATACAATAATACGTATAAACAATGGAAAAAGTTTCAAAAAAGTAAAAAGACACCTATTAAAGGATGCCTTCAAAATCTACCATTATTTTCGTTCAACCATAACTAAGATCTTGCCATCTTGTAAATCCTGCATGTATCTTTCTGCATCACTTTCCGAAACGTCCATGTTTTGAAGAATTTCTTTCATATCCGCTTCATCGTGATCAAACATTGCTGCAAAAGGTCCAGCTGCCAAAAGTGGTCCGACCCCTGGTACGCCGAGACCAGGAACGGCAATTCCTCCGCCGATACCTGTTAGAAAACCTGCGATCGTGCCATATGTCGCACTGTCTGCATCATCTTCTGTAATCTTTCTTTCGTTTACATGGGTCTCGTCTGCAACATGATCAACCATCTCATCATCTTTCGCCACAATCGAGATATCAGATGGATGATATCCTTTTTCGACCAATGCTTTGATTGCGCCAACCGCTTCTTCTTCTTTCATATATGTACCGATAATATCTTTTTTCATGTGGTTTCCCTCCAAACAGTTCTTTACATGTAGGTTCCCCTGTTAAGCATTTTTTAAACGGTACTCAATCTTGTTCAAACCACCCTTTTTTCTTGAACCAAATGGACATAACAGCTCCTAAAAAGATCATAAAACCAAGTACATAGAAGTAACCATTCTTTGTTTGAAGCTCTGGCATGTTTACAAAATTCATCCCATAAAGGCCCGCAATAAAGGTTAACGGCATGAAGATCGTTGTAATTACGGTTAATGTTTTCATGATATTGTTCATACGGTAAGAGTTAAGGGAGATATAATTGTCACGAATATCCGATGTCATCTCTCTGGCTGAAGTCATCATATCGGTTAGCCTTAGGAGATGATCATATATATCATGAAAATAGGACCTTTCATCGGCATCTAAACCCACTCGTTTTGATTCGAGCATCCGATACAGAAGCTCGCGCATAGGCACGACCGTTTTTCTTAATGTTAAGAGATCTCCTCTTATATCAAATATCTGGTTAATGATTTTGGGTGCTTCATCATCTTCGTTGCTTTCGATGGAAATGACCCGTTCTTCTAATTCATGCATAATAGGAAAATACATATCTACCAGTTTATCCATCAGCTTATGAAGAAGTTCATTTTTACCGAGTTCAGGCGGAATCGTCTCGAGTCCACTTAAATACTTCCATACAAAATCAATCTCTGGAACGTTTGTTTTATGATACGTAACCACACAGTTTTTTGTTGTGAAGATATCAACCTCAGTTGCTTCAAGTGTCTTATTGTCCAGAGCGTGCACCACATAAAACAGGTGATCTTCATAAAATTCAACCTTCGGACGTTGCAAGGCATTCACACAGTCCTCAACAGCAAGAGGATGGAAGTCAAAAAAAGTGCGCAATAAATTGGTTTCACCAGATGTCGGACAGTCAAAGTCAACCCAGAACCAATCAGGCTTCATTTCATTGATCTGTCGAAACGGTGGATTGACGATTACTTTATGATCGATGATAGCGATTGTACGGACCATGATTACACCTTCTTTCACTTATTATCATTTCCCTAATTTCTTTAACTTTTTTCAGTGGTTTGAAACATTTGTTTAGAATGTAGCATTTATCTACAATAATCGATGCTTTTTATTTTGACAATAAAAAAACTACGGTCTTTTAATAATTGATAAACAACTTTCTGATTTCCTTAATCTGTTAAAATATAGTGAAGTAAGGTATGGGGGGATTGTTGGAATTGAACAAAAGAATGTTACTATTTTTTGTTTTCATTTTATTAATGGTTTTAAGTGCTGCCCTTTATAAATTCGTTCTCGAGAAGGACCGCTACTCATCTGTTTCAATAGTTCCCGAGCATCGCAACGACCTCCCACTATACAAGGGATTAGAATTTCAAGACCATCATTATTTAATTAAGGGAAATCATTGGTATGAAATCTATACATTTTATAGAGATACACTTCCGCACCATGGGTGGAAGCCCGTTTATAAACAGGCCTCTATAGAAGATTGGGGAGGATTTATGTTGAGATTCCAAAAAGGGGATAAAGAACTCCATATTGATGGAGGGTGGAACCCAAATGTTAATGAAACAGAAACTACTTTTGACCTTAATCCTGTCCAACATTAAACACATAATAAGTAGATGAAAAATTTGTTTGTTAATATTGATGGAATCCTAACCGTATGTTGAGGTGTTAAATAAACCCTTAGCCATGATACGGCTAAGGGTTTAACTATGCGTTTCTTTGACTAGCTTCTAGTAATGGCTCGTACATCATGATGGCATGATTCTCTGTTACATATTCATCATCGATCTGTTTTCTTTGACGGTTAAATACTTTGCGATGTATCAAGTTATGCCTTAAATATCCACCCCAATAAGCAGGCGTGATCCAATGTTCCTTTTCATACACTTCATATGATTGCAGTGGTTCTTGATCTGTCCGCCATTCTCCCACAAGGTGAGTATCCGTTAAATAGAGGTGAAGCTGGTAAGGCTGATTCGTCGTGTTCTTAATCTGCAGATCTAAGTAGTTATAAGCACAAGTCGCTCCGCTTCCAAACGGCTGTGTACGCTTCGAGTCTGGAAACACATCATAACTGTGACGGTGACGCTCTGTGACAGAGAGCGGAGTATGCAGTGTCATCCAATAGATCAAGTTCGAGAGCTGACACAGGCCACCACCCGTCCCCTTTTTAAATTTTCCGTAAAACAAGATCATACCATCAACATACCCTTTAGAGCGCTTTGTCGTTCCAATACTCTTCCAATACGAAAATGTTTCCCCAGGCTGGATCACGATACCGTTCAATTGTTTGATAGCAATCGAGAGGTTTTTCACTTTATTATGCTGATACCACATCTCTACATCTTTTAATTTTCGAAGTAGAATCGACTGATGTGAAAAATGAACAAAGGGAAGTTGTTCATTCTTCCTTGTTTTGGCGTACCTCTTCTCATCTGTAAACCACTCTATATATCTTCTAAGCATAAAATACTTTTTCCCTAAAGAGATTCGTAATGCCGAACGCCGCTTCGGACGCAGGTCAAAATGGTTCATTTGCTTACTCCTTTTGCTCAATTTCTTTATGGGGAATAAATTGTTTGGGGTCAGACCCCATTTCCCATTATCTTCTAATTCCCTATTAACCATTTATTTTCCTGTGGAACTTGCGTTATAGTGTGGATATTGCATAATAAAAATTTACTTCATAAAGTTTATATTTTATGATGATATTTAGTTTATAGAGTTGGAGGAATTATCGGATGCTCGACAAATCGTTTTTACAGATGAATACCGTATTTATAAGCATCCTCATCGAGGCACTTCCATTCGTTCTGATCGGGGTGCTCATCGCTGGTGTCATACAGATGTTTGTCACTGAGGAGATGGTGGCACGTATCATGCCTAAGAATAAGATAGGCGCTGTTTTATTTGGGGCTGTTTTAGGTGCGATCTTTCCGGCGTGTGAGTGCGGAATCGTACCCATCACAAGAAAGCTGATCGAAAAAGGTGTTCCTGTTTTTGCCGCCATACCTTTCATGCTCACAGGTCCGATCATCAACCCTGTCGTTTTATTTTCAACGTATGTTGCGTTCGGAAACAGATGGGAAGTCATGATATATCGAGGCTCTCTTGCCATGATTGTTGCCGTCTTATTAGGTTTTATCCTTGCCGTTCAATTTAAAAATGTAAAAGTTCTTAAGAATGAATTAGGTGCTGTTTCACGCTCACCGTTTAACAACGAGACGGCAGCAACAGTTTCAACGCCAAAGGTTTCTTTTTATAACAAACTGAAAGGTACGTTTGTGCATGCTGTAGAAGAATTCTTCTCTGTCGGAAAATACTTAGTGATCGGTGCTTTAATTGCTGCGAGTATGCAAACGTACGTAAAAACATCAACACTTCTAGAGATCGGACAAGGTGAAGTATCATCTTCACTCGTGATGATGGGATTAGCCTTTATACTCTCTCTTTGTTCAGAAGCTGATGCTTTCATCGCGTCTTCGTTTCAAAGTACATTTACAATCGGTTCGATC
Source organism: Fictibacillus nanhaiensis (assembly GCF_049537595.1). GTDB lineage: Bacteria > Bacillota > Bacilli > Bacillales > Fictibacillaceae > Fictibacillus > Fictibacillus nanhaiensis_F. The sequence goes on along the minus strand of NZ_JBMULM010000002.1, from coordinate 284,352 downwards.
GTTGCGTTCCTTGTCTATGGTCCGATGCTTGATGTGAAGAACGTCCTTATGATGCTAGCTGCTTTTAAGAAAAAGCTCGTTGTTAGTCTTGTTGTAAATATCACGATCCTTGTTCTAGTCGGATCTCTATTTCTTTAAAGGGGGTGCACATCTATGATTCGAATCCTGATCTTAATCGGATTTACCTTTTTGTTCATGCATCTGCATGCTACAGGTGATATTAGCAAATATATTAACATGAAATATTCATATATCTCGTTCTCTGCCATATTTATTCTTGGCTTTCTTACGCTCGTTCAGTTCTATATTTATGGAAAGAGTGATGATGGTGAACATGAACACGATGATTCATGCACACCTGATTGTGGACACGATCATCATAAGAAACCTTCTCGACTAAAAAATGTAACTGTAAACAGCATTCTCATTTTCCCAATCATTTCAGGGTTATTCTTCCCTATCGCCTCTCTTGATTCTGAAACCGTAAAAACGAAAGGATTCCACTTTAAAGGTCTTGAGAACGAGGGCGATTTTGGTGAGCACCAGTTTTTAAAGCCGGATACAAGTGTTTATTATGGAAAAGAAAGCTACAATTCTATCATGGATCAAGAACTGAAGCCCTTTACAAAAGGAGACCAGGTTGTACTTAACGATAAGAACTATCTAAAAGGGATGGAGAGCATCTATTATAAACCGGGCATTTTTCTTGGTAAAGAGGTTCAGTTTAAAGGGTTCACGTACAACGCAGAAGATCAAACCTCAAAATCGAACGAACTCTTTCTTCTACGTTTTGGTATCATTCACTGTATTGCCGATTCTGGCGTTTTTGGCATGATGGTCGAATTCCCAAAAGGCACATCATTTCCTAATGACAAATGGATCGAGATCGAAGGCAGTATAGAAACCCAATATTATCAACCTTTTAAAGCCGATATTCCTTATGTAAAAGTGAAGAACTGGAAAGAAATCGAGAAACCAAAAGAAGAATATGTGTATCGAGGATATTAAAGCAACCGGACATCTTACGTCCGGTTTTTCTTTTTGCTTATATAGTTTGCGATCGTATTAAATTCACGATGATTTCACCGAGCTGTCTTCCAAGTGACAGCCCCTCGTCATTATCTACTTTAAAATGAACACCAGCATATAACCTAGACATCGCGCACTCTTCCATGAGCAGATGAATACGATTTCTTTCTTGAGGAAAATAATAGCTTAGGATAGGTTCCGTACACCCTGCCATAACAGCATGTGCCGATGGATAACCAGGAAAACTAGGCGTCATCAACACAGTCTTTAAGTTTCGGTCGTATTGACAAGGTCGTGCAACATCCCAAAGATATTTAAAATGCCAGGTGATGACGAAAGCATCATTGATAGCTGCTTGATAAAATGCTAAAAATCTAGCAGCCTTTGTTGAAGCAAGCCCATACGTTTCCATCATCTGAAAAACGATTGGAATGATCTGTTTATTCACCTCTCCTGCAGCCCACATTTGAGCAATACGAATCTGCTCAGGTGTGATCTGCTGCATGACCTGTTGTACTATTAGTATTTCATTTTCCCAATTAATCGTATGAGGATCCTTTATTCTCCACGTGATTTGATTTCGAAACGGATCCAAGAATGTATTGCCTTCTCGTGCTATAAAAAACATCGGCCAATTACCTGCTTCTGGCGTTACGGGTGTCGGGGGATAGCTTTCACCCGGATAGGGTATTTTAGACCACCTCAAATAATTTCTCATCTCATCCCCCCTGGTTCACGTGATACCCCATGTTATGTGAAGGGACAAAATGATTAGAACAAAGTCATAATCTTAAAAGTGGTCAAACAAACATTTTCTTTTCATATTGAAGATATCCCTTCTCTGCAGAAATATTTAAAACGGTACAAGCCGTCTCTGAATCTATCACTTCATCCTTAATTTCTAAAGTGTTCGATTAAAAAAAGATGTCCAAACTTATCAGAAAGAAAACTACGTAAATCCTATATAAAAAAAGTAAAATAACTTATACAAAGTTTAGATATGTATGATTACATTTATTCTTCTCCTTCAAAGAGAATAAAGAATGATGACCCGATCAAACTGCTTTTCACAACCACTGCCTTTACTTTAGAACAACGTTAAGGTGTTGCAGAATGCGCACCTTTTCCCCTTTCATTCATTCCCTCTATTCAATCAGCTTCTCATTTGGTATCATTTTCCTTAAAACATGAGGAGCTGATCATAATGACTTTGCTTAAACAATCGTTTAACTTTGTGGCTGATTCGTATGAAAAGTACCGGCCTACTTATCCACAAGAGCTTTTTGAAGACATTATTCGTTTTGCAAACCTTGATGAGGATCATACTCTTTTGGAGGTAGGAAGTGGGACTGGTAAAGCTACAGAAGGTTTTGTCAAAGAAGGCATCTCAACCATCACTTGTATTGAATATGGCGAAAACTTAGCTCAGCTCACTCAGAAAAAGTTTTCATCGTATCCAGATCTTCAAGTAATCCATTCAAGTTTTGAAGATTGGAATCTTCCAGAAAAGGTCAAATATAATCTTGTCTTTTCTGGAACAGCTTTTCATTTTATTCCTCATGAGACAGGGTATCGAAAAGCCGCCTCTCTTTTGAAAGATGATGGGGTATTAGCGCTCTTCTGGTTTGTTCATATTCCTTCTTATGAACCCGTGTACGCTTCTATTCGTAAAGCGTATGCATCCTTTGCTCCTCACTTAGAAGACAGCCATGCTCCTACACTAGCTGAATTTATTGAGGAGCGAAGTAAACAAACGCTGGAATCTGGAGCGTTTCAAAATTTAAAAACACGTACATACACATGGAACCAAACCTATACAGCTGAAGAATATGTAGGATTATTAGATACACATTCTGGTCACCAACTATTAGCTCCTGAACAAAAAGCATCGCTCTATGAAGAAGTAAGAAAAGCGATCCTAGCGCAAAATTCAGGTGTGATTACAAAAACACATGCAGTTGCATTATTCTTAGCAAAAAAGAAGTGAAATTTTTAAATATCTATGGGCATTCCCCTTCAAATGTCCTGTTTTCTCTTAGTATGATCTATTCCTAGGAAAGCTGTACTATTGTTTCGACAATTAAGAGGATATTTATCGATTGAGAGAGAATTATGGAGAAAACCAAGAAGGGAGGAAAAGAAAATGAGTGAAGTGATCATCCGTCATCTTGTGAAACGTCATTTCACAAAGAAAAACATACAAGATCAGCATCTTCAACAGCTGCTTGTACATTTTCTTCTTTCAGCAAGGAAAGATAAACATTAAAAAAGATAAAGATATCGCCATCATATAATTCTTTTATTAAACAAGAGTATCTGATTTTTAGCAGATACTCTTTCTTATTTATGAGTATTTAATGCTTTCGTTAATATTTTCAGAGCTTGCATGATCGTGTTTCTTTCAAATTCAGAGAGTCCTTCGATATTTTTATTGAGACGTGTACTCAAGATCGTATTTAAATGAGATAACGTATGAACTCCTTTTTCACTTAATAGAAGAAAAGAAATTCTTTTATCACTTGGATTCACCCTTTTTTCAACAAGACCCATTCTTATTAATGATTTCACTTGCCTGCTGAAGGTCGTTATATCCACCCCAACGTTATCTGCAATGTGTTGCATAGAAGGCTTTGAGTGTTTACTGATCTCATACAGGATATGACTAAGTGCTAAAGTCAAATCTTCTTCTACCAAACGACAACTGTTCTTTTGTAACGTTTCATATCTTCTACTTAAATTCTGCAGCAGATCTCTGACATCTTCCACAATTAAGCACCACCTTGTTTCCACTATAAGGTATACGCAGAATAATTAAAATGTTTTTTAAATAAAGTACCCTTAAAGCCGATATAGTTTTTTTTACCTATATCTCTTCAAAGAACACCCTCTTTTTTTAGCGTATTCTGTAGTTCTGAGAGTGTTTTTAGTACGAAAGACTTATCTACATGCAAGAAATTAGGTTTACTTGTCATTCTATCGGGGTATCCCATAGTTATAGAGATAAAATAGTGGCTAATAAATGTTTGGGGGTATCATTAAATATGTACAGAGTGGAGCAGAAACGCAGCAAATTAGGTATGTGGCTCGAACAGCATAATAAAGATACTGATTGGTTGACCCGAACGTCTGGTATCGAAAGACAAACGATAGAAGAGCTCGCCTACAATCCAAATAAAAATCCAAGAATGATATGTTTACGGAAGATATTATATGCGGTAAAAAAGGTTGATCCTACTACTAAACTTAGTGATTTATGGGATATGAATTAATACAAGCACCTCAGACATAAATGAGGTGCTTGTTTTTTTCATGTTAATCTTTATGCAATAGATCATCTACTTTTGCACGCATAGAACTCACTACTGTTTTTTTGTATCGAACAGCAAGTAAAAGCACAATTAGTCGTTTACGCAGAGACAGTTCATAATAACGTGGATTCTCTTTAACGAAACACTTCATGATGGAAAGCGCAGTGGGACTCACTTTATTAAAACGTTTAACTTCCTTCTCCTTTTTTAGAATTCTGAAGCTCTGTAACCAATTCTTTATGTCTGTTGTTCTAGGATGTTCATCAATCATACATAATGCATACTTACTTTTTGTGTGTTTTGTTAAATATTCATAACGATCATTACCGCTAATAATACTAAATCCCGTTTTCTTATCTCTCTTTACTACAAGCATATGCATAGAATCCCACATTCTATTTTTTAGCATCTTCACGTGTTCCGTTAATTTCACCGAATAATCCGGCTTAATTTTAGATAGATGAATATATTGAACATTCAACTTCATGCCATATCTCCTCTTTCCGGTGGAGCATCGTGTAAGTATTCTATGACAGTATGTGTGCAAATGGTGCCTATGGATACTTGTTTAGGTTGGTTTTGAGAGTAATTGATTTTCGCTATAGGTTGTTGTTTCCCCAGGCAGACCCAACTACAAAATGAAACACCTTTAATCAATAAGTAAAAGAGCCACTCCCCGCACGTTTTTAGCTAACGTAACGAGGAGTGACTCTTAAATGTTTTTATGCAGCTCTATTTTTCCGAATAAAATTACGAATATCACGATTTCCGATAAACTTCTTAGACTGCTCACACCATAGCTTAAACGTTAACGATTTTAAGCTAGTAAGAAGAGTAAGGGTTGGTACATCTTGAAGTCGTGGATCACTTTTGTGTGCTTTTTCCAAGTGATAGTTCGGCACACGAGAGTTCAAGTGATGCACATGGTGAAAACCGATGTTCCCTGTAAACCATTGTAATACTTTTGGCAGTTTATAAAACGAGCTTCCTTTAAGAGCAGCTTCAACATAGTTCCATTTTTCGTTATGTTCGAAATACCCATCTTCAAACTGATGCTGAACATAAAATAACCAAACTCCTGAAAAAGTTGCAATGTAGAAAATCGGAAGTTCAACTAATAAGAAAGCTTTCCATCCAATCGTAAATCCAACAGCCAATACGATCGTTACTAATGCGACATTCGTTAACCAAACATGCATTTTTTCTTTCTTTGAAGCATTTTTTGCATTAAATCGATAATCGATCAAGAAAATATATAGTGGTCCGATCAAAAAGAGCACGATCGGGTTTCGGTATGTTCTGTATTGTAATCGTTTAAACCAAGAAGCTTCTGCGTACTCTTGAAGCGTCATTGTCCATACATCACCAACCCCACGTTTCTCAAGGTTTCCGTTCGTTGCATGGTGTGTTGCATGGCTATTCTTCCACTGTTCATACGAACAAAACGTAAACAGACCCGTAAATATTCCCACGATCTGATTCGCTTTTCTGCTTTTGAAAAATGAATAGTGTGTGCAATCATGAAAGATGATAAATGTTCGAACTAAAAAACCGGCTGCTGGCACTGCACAGAGCAGTGTCAACCAAAATGATATATTTAAACTCAAATAAGCCAATACCCATAGAATTAAGAATGGTCCTACTGAATTAACTAACTGCCATACACTTGCTGATATACGCGGGCGCTCAAATGGTGCTAATTTTTTCTTCCATTCACGAATGTCGTACTTCGAATGTTCGCTCATTAAATCAGTCTCCTTTAACTTCACATCTTCCCTATCTTATCACATATTTTGAATTTAGCACCCACCTATATTTGTCGAATTGTGAACATATTATATGACTTGGTACTAAAACCACGTAAAAACCGGCCTCTCACAGGGGAGAAGGCCGGAAAATAAAATATAATTTTTTTATTTTTTTGCGTTGATGTAAAGTTTGCCTGATGCTCTTTCGCTCGTTTTGTTGCCATAATCATCTGAAGCGATTACTTCAACTACTGCACCTGGTGCTTTAACATTTGTAGTTGCTGTGTAGTAGCCTTCGTAATGACCTTCAGACGTTTCACGCATTGGAAGCTCAGTTGCGTTCGCCACCCCGCCCGCGTTTGTTAGAGGCATATGGATAACGAATACTGCATCCAATCCTGGCGAACTGTCGAATTCGATCTTCACAGACTCTCCGCTCTTCAGCTCTTTGTCTGTGTCTGGTTTCAAATTCTCAACTACTGGAGCTTCAAATTGCGCATAAACGGTTACCGTTTTCGAGTGACGATTTCCAGCTTTATCAAGCGCAACCACTTTGACCACATTTTCTCCTTCATTTAAGAGCATACGGTAATTATAGTTACCGTCTTCATCAACTTGGGCTTTTTGTCCGTTTACTTTTACCCAATCAAGGTTCGTTTCATCAACGGTACCTTTAACCGTTACAGATTCACGGTTTGTCTTCAGACCATCAGCAGGTGATGTGATGCTCACTTTTGGTTTTGTCTGATCGAGCGTCACTGTTACTGGTGCGGATTCATCTGTTGAACCACTCTCAGTAAAGGCTTTAGCCGTTAAGGTGTTTGCACCCTCTTCTAGCGTAACTTCAGCAGAGAACGCACCTTCATCTGTCGTTTCTGCAGTAGCTACTTCCTCTCCATCTCTGTAGATTTCAACAGAAGTGGTTGGAGCAGCGTTACCTGTTACGGTTACTTTTTCTTCATTTGTAAACGATCCATCGACTGGAGATGTAATAGTTGGTGCCGTTACTTCGTAGTTTACAGTCGCCCTGATCATATAGTTACCTTCATCTTCTGGTGATTGTGACCATGCACCACTCAAGCTTTGGAAGCTTCGTCCTGACCATTCTCCATCTTCATCTGTTGCAAGACCTGGTGTGTTCGGGTTCGCAAAGGTTTGGATATACACCATATAGAAGTCTCCTCCTACCATGATGCCGTGCTGACTTAAGTCAACATGTGTCCACTCACCGTTACGCAATGCTGTTGCTTCAAATGGTCCAGCAAGCTTTTTACCTGGTGTCCCATCTGGTCCACTCGCATCGTATACAGCGACTTGGAATGCTGTTCCACCCGGTACTGGCCATTCTGTATCCCAGAATCGGAACAATCCTCCCGTTACAGCCGCTTTTTTGTTACCATCTGCAAGTGACATCTTTACTGCCCAAGCGTTTCCTGCAGCATTCCATGCACGAGCATTTTCAGCTGTACCATCGTCATACCCGATCTCACCTGGGTAACCGATGAAAGGTTTTAACGTGATGTCTTGATCTGTTGTTTCATCACCTGTTACGGTAACGGAAACTTCTTCCCCATAATAAGAAGGAGCTAGTACTTTTAGCGTGTATTCGCCTTCATAGGCAGAGATTTCATACGTACCGTCTTCATTCGTCTGTACAGGTGCAACCGCAGCATCTTCAATGAGCATCACAGTAGCTCCTGCGATTGGTTCTCCTGTCACCTCATTCGTAACCGTACCTGATACGGTTCCTCTTGGAATTTCTTCAAGTGTAAAGTTCGCACGTGCAGTTCCGTCCGCTTCTAGTGTGATTGATTGTGTTTGGGAACGGAAACCATACGCCTCTGCTTGTACAGTATATGTTCCTGCTGCATGTGTTAAGCTATACGATCCATCTTGAGGATTCGTGTAAACAGAACGTCCTGTTTCAAGAACACTAACCTCTGCACGCATCGGAAGTGCTAGTGGAGCACCCTTACCCTCTTTTGAAGGTTCTTTTTCCGAAGAAGGTTTCTTCGGCATGATTTTAGATGGATCCACTTTTGGTTTTGCTTGAGACATAGGCGCTTTTTCAACCGCTGGTGTTCCACCAAGTTTTGCTTTTTTCGATGGTGCGATCGGTTGGTCATGTAACTTCACATCATCGAGGTACCAGCCTGCTTTTACGACAGAACCGTCAGAAGTTACATTGAACGCAACGTAAATGCGTTGTCCTGCATATTCACTTAAATCTACCTCTCCGTCAATCCAACCACCGGAAGTAGAGTTTACACGAAGCTTTTGTGTCCAGTTTTCCATATCTGTTGATACGAAAACGTGACCGTAATCATAATTTCGTTCGAGATCGTGCCATTGTTTGAACTGAAGATAGGTGTTGCCTTCTGGAAGATCAACAGGAGGCATTACGAGTGTCATGTTTGCACTGTTCGCATAGTTTCCAGCAAGATTTGAAGCATATACTTTTTCACCAGAGAATGCTGCACCAGGTCCACTTGTTGGTACACCATGCTCCCAGCTGTTATTTGCTCCAAAAGACGTCCAGCCTGTTTGATTTCCTTCAAAATCCTCACTGTACCCTGAAGAGATTCCAGGTAGCAGTGCAACGGTATAGTTATCAGTTGAAACGGAACTTCCTCCAAAATCGATGGCTGTCCATTTATAGACAATGGAATCACCCGTTAATGCTGATCCTGGAATAGAAGCGCTGTACGTACCCCATTGATAATCTCCACTTGTACGTTCAGCAGTCACATCTGACCAGCTTCCGTCTTCGTTCTGATAGCTTAATACAACTGAAGTGACACTAATGTTATCAGACACTTCGGCTTCAAGATTTAATGGCATTTCTTTGTAAGATTCAGTTGGTCCTTCATGTGTGATGGAAGGAGCTTCACTGTCTTCTCCTTCTTTTGTTACAGTTCCCTCAATTCTGCCTAATCCCGTTACTACTGAAGATACGGCTGTAAATGCGTTCACAAGTCCATGTCCATAGCCATTGTTTGGAGATTCAGGGAAAGTCGCATCTGTAAGAGGAGTGGCTGAATTCAACAAGATCTCTTCAAGCTCCTCAACAGTCAGACTGGAATCAGCTTGCTTCAATAAAGCAACTACTGCTGAAACGTGTGGTCCGGCCATTGATGTACCATTCCAACCACCTTCATATGCACTTCCTGGAACCGCTGACCGGATATTTACTCCCGGTGCTGAGATTTCAGGTTTTGTTTCGTCATATGGAGAAGGTCCTTGAAGTGAGAAACTTGCTAAAGTGTTATTGATATCCGTTGCACCTGTTGCAAAGGATTCTGGATAGTTTGCTGGAGTCGCAACTGATCCAGGCCCGCCTGGGTTAAAGATTGTTGTGTTACCTGCAGAGAATTCTGGGAAAATCTCAGCAGATCGCCAAGCTTGTACCATCTCTCTGTACCATTCATCAAGTCCTGCTCCGCCACCCCATGAGTTGTTTACAACGTCTGGTGCTTTTTCAGGGTGCGGATTACCTTCTGCATCTTTTGGTGCTAAGATCCACTCACCGGCTTCAAGAAGATCAACATCTGATCCACCTGATGCAGAAAACGCTTTTACAGCAATCCATTTTGCTCCTGGAGCAACACCGATCTGATTGCCTCCGTTCGGTTCAGCACCTACCATTGTTCCCATCGTATGTGTACCATGTCCATCATCATCATATGGAGTAGCTTGATTACCAACAGGATCGAACCAGCTGAACTGGTGATCTGCTGCATCTGGATTTTGAGGATTGTATCCGCGATACTTTTCTTTTAGTGCGGGGTGGTTCCATTGAACACCTGTATCGATGTTGGCAACAACTGTACCAGCCCCATCAATACCCATTCCCCAAACCTCAGGAGCACCTACACGTTCGATATTCCATTCAATAGAAGAAGTATCGTTTTTCGGTTGAACCTGTAGTGATGATTTTGGAAGTTGCTTATTCGGAAGCTTTACAGAACTTACAGGTTGAATAAGCTGTCTTGTTTCGTTTGGAAGTACTTTTTCAACCTCTGGGAAAGCTGCAATTTCTTCCATTACTTCTTTTGTCGCCGTTACGGCCATACCGTTAACAACATAGAAAGATTGGATTTTTTCAGCTTTACCGGCTTTTTCTTGTTTTTCTAAGTATTTTTTCATGTGCTGTTGAGTTTCTAGCGCGTTTGCGCGAAGTGTTGAAACGATCGTAGAACGTTTCATTAATTTTGTTTGATTAGAAGAAAGTTTTTTAGATTTAGCTTCTTTAGCAGCTTTTTTCGCCACTGCAGCCGTATCTACTTGTTCTTTGAACTTAATAAGAAATGTAACCTTATCCTTCTTGCTGAATTGCTCGTTCAGTTTCTTTGCAACCTTACTCGTATTACCGTCTAATGCTGCCTCTTTCGCTGAAGTAGAAGCCTTACCTTTTGTGGTAGCAGCATTCGCTTGAGATGGGAACATCATTGGAACAATCATTAAAAAAGCTAAAAATACGGAAAGCCAGCGTACTTTTTTTCGTTTTTTACTCATGTAACTTTTCCCTCCCTGGTCTATTTGTTTTTGGTTGATTTAACTAACCTAGCAAGAATTCTGTCACACCTCCTGTATCTTTTTATGAAAATATAGTAATTCTTTGTTGTTATATAAAGGTTAACGGAACACACCTGTAAGATTATGTATTTTTTTGTCGCGAAAAGTACTAGTAATTGGAAAATAAACCCTTTGTATGACAGCTATTTTACTAACTCGTGACTTTTGGTTAGTCATTTTTTGCTATCTGTTAATTTTTCTTAGATTGCGAAACTTATGGCACGGTACACAACTACTTATTTTTGTAATATAAAATAATGAAAATGAAAAATGAGGACTCAGTCCCTTTATTGGTGTTAAAAATAAACTAGATTAATTCCAATATTTTCTTTGTTTTTTTCAATTGCAGGGATAAAAGAGATTCACCGATCTATAAGTGAGGCATTGTCCCTTTCATAGAAGCAGGTCATATGTCGGAAAAACCGGTATATTTTCCTATTAAAATTGCATACTATTACTTGAAATATTATGGTTTGTTACAATATTTTCATTTCAAACTTTATAAAATGTCGTTTTTTGACAAGGGTAATCTCGTAAATAATTTTGAAGGCAACAAAAAACCTTCCTCTAAACGAGGAAGGCACTGATTATTCTGGCCGTTCTAATGAAAAAGTTTCTCCAAGCTTTACATAGTTCGTTCCTGCTAATCTCCCAACAGGCTTTAGCTTATCAGCATCTATTCTACCATTCTGGTAGAGTTCCTCTGATATATGATAATGAACGACTCTTCCGATTAATAGATCAGTAGAGGGCTTGTCGGGTGTACCACCAAGTGGAATAATCTGTTCAACTACACATTCCAGGCGTATTTTGGATTCAGCGATCCCTGGAACTCCTACTTTGACAGATTGAGCTTTTGTTAAATTTGTAAGTTCAACTTCGCTCTGATCTCGCTCAAGGTTGGCAGCAGTTTGATTCACAGCTTTAATATACGTTTCGTCTGGAATATGAACTACGAATTCACCTAGCTCTTCTGCATTTCGTGAAGTATCTTTTTGAATACCATCCTTCCTCCCAACGGATATGGCGATAAGAGGAGGATTGGAAGTTAACGCATTAAAATAGCTGAAAGGTGCAGCGTTTAAAACACCTTCTGATGATAGAGTGGTAACGAACGCAATCGGTCTAGGAATAATACTTCCGGTTAGAAACTTATAGTTCTCTTTTACGGATAATTCTTGAGGATCGATAGACTTCATGAATTTTCACCCGCTTTACTATTTTTTTAGGCTGGTTTCGATTCTCTTGTAACTCTTTCAATAGAAGATAATGATTCAATTGTGACAATAGGCGGTATCTATGATCTAATTGTCTTATATTTTGACTTATTTTTAACAAAAATGACTTATAGCAAGTGTTTATTGAACCACTCAGCTGCTTCTTCTACTTCAGCTCTTGATAACTGATGCCCCATGTCATTCCATTTTAGATGTACTTTTGCGCCTGCGTTGTTCAACAATTGCTGCAACTCTTCCGTTTCTTGAGGAGGACAGATCGGATCGTTTTTCCCTGCACCGATAAAAACAGGAAGTCCATCTAGCTTTGGAAGTTCAATTCCTCGTCTAGGGACCATCGGGTGGTGAAGGATTGCTCCTCTTAATGAATTTTCGTAGTTAAAAATTAAACTTCCTGCAATGTTAGCTCCGTTCGAATAGCCTACTGCTACTACTTGATCGCGGTTAAAATCATACTTATTTGCTGCTTCTTCAATAAACTCGTAAAGTTCTTTTGTTCGAAAGATTAAATCTTCTTCATCAAATACACCTTCTGATAAACGGCGGAAAAATCTCGGCATGCCGTTTTCAGAAACATTACCTCTAACACTTAATACAGAGGATTCTGGTGAGATCATTTCTGCTAATGAAAGTAAGTCCTTCTCATTTCCTCCGGTACCGTGTAATAACAGAAGTACCGGCTTGTTTACATCTGTCCCTTTTTTGAATAGATGGATCATTGGATATCCTCCTTTAAAATTCTTGCTTCTGCAGGTTGTAGATGATTTTCAATCTGTTCTCTATGAGGCTCAAGCCATGGTGGAAGCAATAATTTCTTACCTAACTCTTCTTCTGCCTCATCGCGAGTGAACCCTGGTGGGTCAGTCGCAATCTCAAACAATATGCCGCCTTCTTCCCGGAAATAAATCGCATTAAAATATTGTCGGTCAATGATTTCTGTTACCTGAAACTCATTTTGTTTAACATGTTGCTGCCATTGTTCATGTTCTTCATAAGATGAAGCTCGCCAAGCGATGTGGTGAACGGTTCCTACTCCACTCACTCCTCTAGCTTCAGGCGATAGTTTGATATCAATCACATTTCCAATGTCACTTTTTGCATGAAACCGGATGTAATCTCCGTCTTGCCCTACTTTTTCTAACCCCATCACTTCTGTAAGAACTCGCTCTGTCTTCTGTGGAGCAGCTGAAAGAAGTATAGCTCCACCAAATCCTTTAATGGCATGTTGAGGAGTTACCTCGCCAAATGACCATTCGCTATTCTTACCTTCTTGCCTCGCAACAATTTCTAGACGCAATCCATGAGGATCGAGAAATTCTAGATATTCTTCTTGAAAACGAACGGTCTTTTTATACTCTACCGCAAATTTCACAAGTCTTTCTTCCCAAAAAGGTAAGGAACCTTCTGGTACAACAAAAGATGTAGTTCCAACTTGACCTGAGCCTACTCTTCCTCTGTAAGCATCCGGCCACGGAAAAAACGTCATGATCGTTCCCGGACTTCCTCCTTCATCTCCAAAATAAAGGTGATACGTTCCTGGATCATCAAAGTTTACAGTTTTCTTAACAAGTCTGAGGCCAAGAACACCTGCATAAAAATCTACATTCTCTTGGGGATTACCAACAATCGCAGTTATGTGGTGAATACCATCCGTGTGCATCGTCATATCCAATACATCCTTTCAGTTGCATTTAACTTATTTTTTGTAAGTTAAGTATATGATTTTCACTTACTTTTGTCAAGTAACTATATTGTATTGATATGAATGAGCATAAGTAAGTATAAAGACCGTTAACTCGTATTCATTATGGACGGACAAGAGATTACTTAAGCCTATACCCCTTCATACTTCTGTGAAACAACATTCAAGAGTGGGTGTTTCCAAAGTTTTGTGAAAGAAATAAAAATCCACGTGGAATCTGTAGATTCCACGTGGACAAATTTAAATTTTTGTATTTGTTTGGGGTCAGACCCCTCTAGAAGTCGAAGTTGTCTGGGTCTGGACCTATGCGACGATCTTCATTTAACGCATCAATCTTCGCCATATCTTCTAGAGAAAGTTCAAAATCAAAGATATCTGCATTTTCTACGATGCGGTGTTGTTTAACTGATTTCGGAATCGTTACAACGCCATTTTGAACATCCCAACGTAGGATGATCTGAGCTACAGATTTTCCGTGTTTCTCTGCTAGCTCAACCAATGATGGTTCTTCTAACAGTTCACCTTGCATCAGCGGGCTCCATGCTTCAAGTTGGATGTTGTTATCTTTACAGAATAAAAGAAGCTCTTTTTGTGCTAAACGTGGATGGTATTCTACCTGGTTCACCATCGGTTTGATCTCACAGTCTGCCAAGATATCTTCTAAGTGATGCACTTGGAAGTTAGAAACACCAATCGCTTTTACTTTTCCGTCCTTGTAAAGCTTTTCAAGAGCACGCCACGTTTCTTTATACTTGCTCTTTACCGGCCAGTGAACGAGATACAAGTCGAGATATTCGAGCCCAAGCTTGTTCATGCTCTCTTCAAACGCTGCAAGCGTTGACTCATAGCCTTGATCTTTATTCCATACTTTAGTCGTGATGAACAATTCTTCGCGAGGAACACCCGCTTCTTTTATAGCTTGTCCAACACCTTCTTCATTTTTGTAGATGGCTGCTGTATCAATACTCTTATACCCTGCTTCAATCGCCCATTTAACAGAATCAATTACTTCTTGTCCTTCTTCAACTTTAAATACACCAAGTCCAAACCATGGCATCTTAACTCCATTGTGTAAGACAGTCGTATCTTGCAATGATTTAATCGTTGTCATCTGTTTAATAGCCTCCCATTTTATAAAAGCCAAATTTTGTTCCCTAAAAAGATATTGTCACATTCTGCTGTAGAAAGGAAACATTTCGACTTTTAGAAGGTATTTAAATCCTTCTATGGAAGTAGTATCCAACACAATATGAAAATGGGGTGTTGGTGTGAAGGACAATCTGATTCAATTTAAGACTAAAAGCGAATCATCTAAATCTATGCCTGAACAAGAATTTACCCTGATCCAGGAGATACGTGAACTTCTATCAGAGTTTCACTGTAATTATCCTTTAGTAACAAAAAAAGCGATCCTACTTCGTATCGATCAACTAACAGATGAACTCATCTTCAATAAAAGATAATTAAAAAGAAAATTGTCTTTGATACACATTCAGCAATACATCTAGTTCTTGGCTGCATTTTACCGTTTCATTGCTGGTTAAGCCATTGCGGTCTGCAACTTCTACCAGCTTCTCTTTTTTTTCTTTTATACATTCCATGAGAAGAGAGTTATTCCATTCTTTTTTCTCCACGAAAATCCGCTCCTCTTGTGTCATTTTTATATACCTCTTGCTTATTATGAACGCTTTTTTTATCCTTGAAAATAGATTCACCAAAAGAAGAAGTAATCTTACAAAAGCGGACATTTTTTTACATGACATATCGTCATAAATACCCAATATATCCTTCAATATGATCCAATATTCAGCCGCATTCGCCTACTTTCTTACGAGCAACCCTAGCATTTCCACTCGCAAAAGAAGCGTTTTTTAATCTCTTTTCTATAAATTCATTTCCCTTATAAATGAAGGCTGTTTTCGTAAACTTTGTTGCTTTTGAAAGTGTTGATTTCCGTTCCAGACTGCTCGCTTTCCACGGGGCAGGCGCTGAGCCACATTCGTACGTTTCACTCTTAAGTGTCTCAGCTGCCCGCCTGTCCCGTAGGAGTCTCGCACCTTCCACTACAATCAATTGTCAAAGGTGACATGGGTACAAAGCAACAATCCTTTAGAAAAGAGCGTAAAAAAAAGGATGGGCGACTTCCCATCCTTTTAACCTTTTTTATCATTGTAATAGTTTACAGAATACATAGCTCCTTCTTCTACCATCTTGTTGTCATCAACATCCATCGGATCAGGATGACCTGCTTTATTGATAGGTAGTTGCGTACGATCAATGTGATGAGGTCGAACTCTTCGTTTCATATCCTTAAATTTCATTTTTGTTTTAATACGGTTTGGTTTGAAAGAGAGCCATACTAACGCTCCTGTACCAAGACCAATCAAGGCCCAAGATTGTGTTTTCAATAACTTACTCGTTGTTTTCATTTGAGTTTGAGTTGAAGTTTGCATGAATAACGCCTCCTTGCTTACATTTACCCCATTTCAATACATTCGTAACATCACATTTTCTTTTCAAATATTACATCTGCCTATTTCCTTAAAATCTAAACATTTGTCCATACACGCTTTCTGGAGTTTACATATACTGTATCGAAGTCGAAAGTACACTTTTAAGGAGGAGTTTTTAGAATGTATGCAAATTCACCGGTAAATGCTTCACTTGCAAACGCACCAATGTATGGTGGCGGATATGGTTATTGTGGTGGCGGAGGTTATGGAAAGAGTTTTGCGATCATAGTAGTTCTATTTGTCCTTCTCATTATTGTTGGCTGTTCGTGGGCATATAAAGGCAAAGATTGCTAATTTTATGTGCAGAAAAAAGAGGTGCGGGTTTAGTCCCCACCTCTTTTTTTATTTATAGGAATGGTTTTGCTGTTTTCTTGAGAGATACCGTCCTTACAAAATCAATGAGTCTTGTGCTAATCCACTGACACATTAATGCGAATAGAATAATCTCAAGTCCTAGAGTTAGCGATGTTCCCAATAATACAAAACTATTGATAAGAAAAAGGATGGTACCTGGCTTCTTACCAGTCCATTTAGAAAGAATCAGTGCAACGATATCCATCCCACCTGAAGATGCACCGAATCTAAACAGAATGCCTACGCCTGTTCCGAAGATAATCGCTCCGTATACCACATCAACAAGTGTACCATTAAAGGGAGTTATCGCATGAGTATACATCCAATCCACAACGATGGATGTAATTGCTACACAATAGATCGTCCATAATGCTGTTTGTTTGCCAAGCGCCTTTAACGCCAACAGCAATAATCCAAAATTTATCGTCCATAACGTTAAACCTAGTGATACATTGAAAAAATAATCATTTAGTATGGCAACACCCGCTACACCGCCAGAAGGGATATTGTGAGGAAAAAGAAATGCCGCCATAGCTAGTCCTTGCAAAAAAGCACCAAATGTTAACCACATGACTCGCCGCAAAACAAAAACCCTTTCTCTTTCGTTGATAATTCCCTTCTTATATTAAACCTCTTCACCTGAAATTCAAGAAGTTTCACAAAATAAAACACATATGAGCGAATGTTTGATCATATCTTTTTAATGATTACTCCTTTTTAGAGGAATAGGGCCCTGTTCATCTCTTTTGCAGGAATAACACGAAATGTGGAGCAGCAGAAAGGTGGACAAGAAAATTGACACAACACAATAAAAGAGAAATCGAGATGCTTGAACAAAAAGCGCGCGAAGAGCACAAAGATGCAGAACAAGCACGATCTGTAGTTGGTGATGTTTATATTCAAAAAAAATTTCATGAAAATCGATCAACGGTTCAACCTAAAAAAAACAAATAAAAAAAAGCAGTCGTATGGCTGCTTTTTTTATGTTTCTCTATATTTTTATGATAATGTGCCTGTTCCTAAACTTCTTAATGCATCAACTGCTCCCCTGCTATCTTCTCCAGTTGCAGAAACGCAGCAGACCCCTTGCATGCCATTTAAAAGACTCATACTAAGGTGGCTTTTTGCATTGATTCTTAACGTGTTGCATTCAAAAAAGATCTGGCATTGTTCAAACTCATTCGCTTTGACGACCATCTCATGGATCCAAGTTGGTCTGATCTTCTCTTGTACCATAAAGTAAGTTTTCATTGTATGACCCTCTTTCAGTCCTCTTCATTTTTGATTTTACTAGCAAAATGTAAAGAGCGTTTTAACTCCATGTTAGAGTTTTATGGCTTATGCATTCAATTTATGAAGAATCTGAAAAATAATGGTATGAAAAAAGAACTAATTTGCAACATTATGAGTATGACTGAAAAAGGAGTAACATTATGGCTTATTACATAGCATGCGATTATGATGAACCCGATCGTCAAAGTTACAGAGGTATCGTAATCATCGATACATTAACAAACGAGGTAGCACACCGTTTCTTTTCTGGAGACTTTAATCAAGATTTTCAAGAATACAGAAGCTGGTTAGAAGACACAGAACCTTATTATTTCGAAGGTGATAGTTTGTTACATTTCGTTGGTGATCTGCATGATCCTGCATTAAACGAAAACGATGAGTTTTATCACTAGAGAAATCCCCTTCTTCATTAGTACTTGAAGAGAGAATAGTGATTTCATCCATTACTCGCCTTCTCTTGTAACCAGCAGAGGCTGCATTCTTAAAAAAAGCAAAACAAAAACACCATTCAAAAAGTTGGATGGTGTTTTTTACCCATTTCTAGTCTTTATTCGTAGAATCAATGATTCGGATAGGATTGCCTGTTGCATCTTGGTAGATCGCATATCTTCCAGGAGGAATCGTGCAAGGTAATTTAACGAAGTTCAGCTTTCCCTCATGTTCATGATAGAAATCATCTACACTATCTACTAAAAATACGCCACCTGGTCCAAGATCATGTTCATCTTCCTCAATCATCAACTGCACTTCACAATCTTTCATGGACATCCCTAGTACTTGATTACCTTCACGCCAGGCTTCAGTCATGCCAAGACCTTCATAATATTGCTGAGACTCTTGTAAATCTTTTACTGGGTGAAACAAAAACGCGAGCTTCATACCAATACCCCCTCGTAAAAAATTCGTGATCATGTGCTAGATTTATATTCCTTTTTACGTTTGTGTATTCGTTAAATTCCCTCTCTTCTTCTTTATTTCCTGCTCATTTTTATAAAAAGCTTTATTTTAGAAAGACTGCTTAAATGATTGGTCTTTACTCACTCTAGAAATTTCCTGAAAATCTTTCAAGCGCAAGATAAAAGACTGATCTATCTACAGAGTGTGTGTAGATAGATCAGTCTTAGAAACTTAATACGGATACGGCGGATATGGGTATGGCGGATAGACAGGGTAGATTGGGTACGGTCGTGGTGCTAGTGCTAGACCTGCGATGGTTCCAAGTGTTAGTCCTACTAATGCAGGAGCAAAAAAGAAGCGGTTGCTGCTCTCGTCCTGACTCTCTGAACTATACGGTAGAATATACGCTTTACTCTCATCTACATGCTTAAGAACACCATGATATCTTGTGCCGCAATGACAATCAATATATACCGATCTGCCTAAATAACTACGGCACAGGTGATATGTTTGGTATGACAAAGGGTAAACCTCCCAGCTTGTTTTTGCCTTCTCTACACCATATGTCCAACCTGTTATTTTGACAGAGACAAGAGTCTACCGTTTTTTATTTTTCTACTTTTGGCTTCAAAACGAGATGCTGATCTTTCGGCCATCTTTTCTGATCTAGAGCAGTTTCGTGGTACTTTCCTGTTGCCCAATCTTCAACCTGATCTTCATACCAAGGGCTTAGTATATGGCCGGATTGACCTGGCCCTACTACATGATAAGATCTCGAAGTATCAAACATATCGATTACCATGCGCCAAGCTCCACCGTGTGTAATGTTGCCTGTTTCCCGGTCCCATCCGGCTACACCAACTGTCACTCTACTCCCACCCATGCTTTGTGTAGGAGGATTAAATAATAGATGTAAAGGTTTGATGGCAGCAAGAGGATGTTCAAATGTTAACGTATGAAAGTCTCCCCATTCCCACTTCGATGAATCATCCCCAAATTTTTCTGATAGAAAGGTTATCATCGATTCAAAAGAGCGTTGAGTAACTTTTTCTAACCCGCCATTTTCTCTAATCCATGGGCCGGGATCTCCAGCGTTCGCCTTTCTTATCAGTTCGTCCACCACTTGTTCCCTACCATCAAACATCTTCAGCATCTCTTCGCTGATTTCTTCCTTAAACAACTCATCGCTAAAATGACTCATCCAAATATGGAAGATTAATGGAGCAGCACTATCTTTGCTATCGCTATGGTTCCATTTTTTCAGAAGTGAGATAACTTTCTTTTCCTTTTCGTTCAATGGTTTTTTCATTACTTGTTGCATAAAGATCGGGAGCATTTCTTCTGCTTGTTTGTTTTTTTGATCGAGCTGCAGAGATTGCATGTCTTTTGCCGTAAGCTTTTCTTTTCCTTCAAGTACTTCTACGATACGTTGTTGTCTATAAGGTTGAGCAAATGTATCCGAAATATGATAAGGATAAGAATCATCAGTAACTTTATTGTTCGCAGTCGCAATATATCCTTTTTCAGGGTTTAGACTCGTTGGCAGTTCGTCCCACGGTATATACCCTTTCCATTCATATTGATCTGTCCATCCTGGAACAGGAAGTGACGTATATCCCTGTTTACGAATTGGGATCAATCCGTTTGCTTTATAGGCAATCGTTCCGTCTGTACTAGCGAAAACAAAATTTTGTGCAGGTGTATGAAACGATTGGAGCGCTTTTTCAAACTGATCCCAATTTTTTGAGCGGTTCATCATAATGACAGCTTCAAGCTCTTTTGAAGGTTGAAGAGCTGTCCACTTTAACGAGAGAGCTGTACCTGGTTTATCATGATGTGCAAACTCTGAGATAATAGGTCCGTGTCTCGTGATTACTACTTCGTGATCTATGTCCACTTTGTCCTTTACTTTGATTCTTTCTTTTACTACATCAGCTTTTTCCCAGTTTGCTAAGTATTGAAATTCATAAGAGTTCTTTGGGTTTCTTTTTTCAACATATAGTTCTTGAACATCCGGTCCTACATTCGTAACACCCCATGCGATCGTCTTGTTATGTCCTACTATAATGCCTGGTATTCCTGCGAATATTACACCGGAAACTTCATAATCTGGAGCTTTAAGATGGGCCTGATACCAGATAGATGGTGTACCTAGTGAAAGGTGTGGATCATTTGCTAGGAGCGGCTTACCCGATTTCGTCTTATCGCCACCAACTACCCAGTTATTACTTCCATTATGATAGTTTGGAATTACCGATCCTGCGAAACTTTTCTCAAAATCAATACTTTCTGTTTGAAGATCCTCTAAAATGGTTGGCGCGTCCTTCGGATATTCTGGAAATAGATCCAAAGCTTTTTCTTTTGAAAACGTTTCTGTTAAATAATATCGAAATGCTTGTCCTTCCCAATGGCCACCAAGATCGAAAGCCATATATTTACCGATTACGAGGGAATCAACGGGGGTCCATTTTTTAGGCTCATACCCAACGAGCAAGAATTCTATAGGTAGGGTATTATCTTTCTTCGCCTGGTCCATATAAGCGTTCACACCATCTGCGTACCATGACAAATATTGTTTCATTTCAGGAGAATACTCATCATAAGAAGCTTCTGCCGCTCTTCTTAAACCTAATGTTCTAAAGAACTTGTCACGGGTGAGTGTTTTTTCCCCAATTACCTCACTAAGCATGCCTGAGGCCTGTCTTCTGCTCAAATCCATTTGAAACATCCTGTCTTGCGCCGTTACAAAACCTTGAGCCATAAATAGGTCTTTCATCGATTCTGCTTCAATATGGGGAACTCCATCTTTATCTCTATAAACATCTACATTTGCCTGAAGTCCGGTTAGAGGAATGGCCCCCTTAGTTACAGGCTTGCTTTTTTGTAGCAAAAAATAGGCTGTACCTGCTGCAGCTGCTAGAATCACAACGATAGCGATGCCGATAATCACTAAACTTTTTTTCCAAGTAATTCGTTTAACGGACTTTTTTTTCTGAAGCGTACTTTCCACCTATAGACCCCCTGCCACTACAATCTTCCTAATTACATTCTATAATGTGACGGATTTCCCCTGTAACAAATTGATAAAAGTAAATGTATTGAAAATCCTCCCTACTTTTCGCCTAATTTCTCTAAATTAAGACAGGATTTTCGTATACATGTCGAATACCTCAGCAAGCAGTTTATGACATAAATGATAAGGAGAAAAAAGATGGCTAAAATTGTAGTGGATTTTCAACTTAGTCATGGTGAGGAGAAAATTACAGAAGGAAACATCGTGATTGTTAACATCTATCCCAGCAAAGCCAATCTCCACGAACAAGTAAAAGTGCTGATCGCTGACCAATTCAATTGCTCTGCTGCAATCATCTCTATTAAACAAATCAAAATGAACGCATAAGTGTATATTATATTGTGCACTTAGACGGATGAGCCAAATTAAAATAGAAAGTATGAATGGGCGTTCACCCATCGCTTTGCCGAAAGCGAGCAGCCATGAAACGAAGTTAAACTGCTTAGGACGATAACACCCTTTAAGAAAAGGACAAAAAAAAGAGGTGCTTCTCTATAGGAAGCACCTCTATATGTATAGGGGACTTTATTATCTCACCAATTTTCAGATCACGTAAGTTCCATTAGACGTATACCACTAGGCCTATGTTCAATCCTTTAATCGGTAAATTAGCCGGTGGTTGGACAAGTTATCTAGCTTTTGTCATGCTAAAAATACGTTTTAACTATACTTTCGATCTCATCATCCTTCATTCGGCCTGCAATCCCAGGAGTTTGAGCAAAATATTTTACCGCTTCACCGCAAGATAGACCTATCTGACTAAGTCCCTTGGCGATGGTGATGAGATAAGTTGCTGGTGGTGGATTTAAATCCTGTTCGTGCATATCAAGATTGCAAGTGAAAGTAACCATCGGATATCCTTGATCCTCACCAAGATACACCATGCGGCTATACCAGCCTTGGCCAAAGTGAATATATCCTTTTTCGATAACTTCCTCCAAGTCAGCCTCTATCTCTTCGCAGCTATTTTCTTGAGCTGTAACATCTAAGAATTGCTCGACAGTGACCAAGTATTTTCTTCCATACGTCTCGTATGCTTCATTTCTTTCGTGACCGATAAAAGCCACTCCACCTTCTCCCCATTTCGTCCGCTCTCTTGCAAAATAAAGAGGGTATGGCAAAACAGCTTTACCATTTTTAAGAGGCATGGCTGGATTTCTACAGCCTCTTTCCCGTTGAGTAGAACCTTCTGGCTGATCACCAAGAATATAACACAAAAAACGGTGCTCCATTAAATTCGATCCATAACTTACATACCAAACATATGATGTGTCCAACGAATAATCCTCCTTAAAAATTTTCCTTGAATAATAGTCATGAAGATTGTCATTTTTTTATACATTGATATACACAAGGGGGATGAAAAGAATGAAAAGAAAATGCTTACTCTTCGTTTTGTGCTTATTTTTATTTCTTTTCGCGATGTTCCTAGCTACACCTGTTGTTTAGATGTATTGGAATTGATTATTTTATAGGTCTTTTAGTCTACCCCGAAAAAAATGAAAAACAAAATCGATACATGCGTGTAAATAATATTGGTAAAATAATCCTATTGACCTAAATAGAGTTATTAGAAATAGTCTTTCCGATTCTTGTTTCATTTTATAAATCGGGATAAAATGGTAATCATACAATACTTTTCCTTCTCTAGTTTCTGTACGAGTCTTACTCCTAATTGGTAAGGAGGGATGGGGATGACAGTATTTGAAGCGATGTCACTCATGGTTGGTTTTTCAATGCTTGTTCTTACCATTATCCGCTCCAAAGATGACTCATAAAGACAGAGAGTTTTGTTTCTTATTCATTCTGCCATGCAGATGCATGGCTTATTTTTTCGGATAAATTTATTTAAAAGCTACATACCCTATCTTTGAATTGTAAAACAAAAACCTTGCTGGAGATACTCTCCAAGCAAGGTTTTTAGTTTTAACTCTTCTTTCTATCCTACTTACGCCTTTTTCACAACAATTTGTCCTTCTGCAACATTTACTGCTAGCTTCTCGACACTCTCGTCATCTAAAAGAACATCTGCAATTTTATCCTCGATATGTTCTTGAATGATCCGACGAAGTGGTCTTGCTCCGAATGCTGGGTGATAACCTAGTTTAGCAAGCTTCTGTTTTGCAGCTGAAGTTACTGCGATTGAAATGTTTTGATCTTGAAGTTGATCTGAAAGCTCTTGTAGCATCAAATCAACAATCTTCACAAGGTGTTCTTCTTTTAACGACTGAAATTGTACGATGCTATCAAAACGGTTAAGAAATTCTGGTTTGAAATAGCCGCCTAAAGAGTCTAAAATCTGTGTCTCTTTTTCAACCTCTTCTGTATTAAAGCCAAGTTTCTTTGTTTGTTTTACAGCTGAACCTGCGTTACTTGTCATGATGATCACAGTATCTTTAAAACTTACTGTACGCCCTTGACTGTCCGTTAATCTGCCATCTTCCATGATCTGTAGGAACATGTGCTGTACGTCTGGATGAGCTTTTTCAATCTCATCGAGCAGCAGTATGCTATAAGGCTTACGGCGGATTTGTTCTGTAAGCTGTCCCGCCTCTTCATGTCCTACATATCCTGGAGGTGAACCGATCAACTTGGATACAGCATGCTTTTCCATATACTCACTCATGTCGAGACGAATCATGCTTTCTTCATCACCAAAGATCTCTTTAGCTAAAGTTTTTGTTAATTCAGTTTTCCCTACACCCGTAGGTCCTACGAATAAGAAGGAACCGATCGGACGTTTTTTTGTTTTTAATCCTGCACGGCTTCTGCGAATCGCTTTTGCTACCTTTTCCACCGCTTCATCTTGTCCGATTACTTGAGCTGAAAGTTTTGCAGCAAGCTCTTTCATCTTAGACTGTTCATCACTTTGCAGTTTACGAACTGGAATTCCTGTTTTCTGTTCCACGATATGTTGAATATCTTCTACTTGCACAATCGCTGCCTTTTTATCTTCTTCTTGTGTTTTAAGTTTCTCATCGAGCACTAGTTCTTCTTGTCGAAGTTTAGCTGCAAGTTCATAGTTTTCATCTGCAGCAGCTTTCTCTTTTTCTTTAACGAGTTCTTCTAAGCGCTCCTCGATGGACGATTTCTCAATCGTAATATGTTGAAGGTTGCTCTTTGAACCTGCTTCATCCATAAGATCAATCGCTTTATCGGGCAAGAAACGATCTTGAATATACCGTTGTGATAACGTAACACAAGCTTTTAAAGCTTCTTCTGTAAATTTAACTTGGTGATAGTCTTCATAACGCGACGCAAGTCCCTTAAGGATCTCAAACGCTTCATCCGTCGTTGGTTCGTTAACGATAACAGGCTGAAAGCGTCGTTCAAGCGCTGCATCTTTTTCGATCTGGCGATATTCTTTAAGTGTTGTAGCACCAACCATCTGAAGTTCACCACGAGCCAGTGCTGGTTTTAAAATGTTTCCTGCATCCATTGAACCTTCAGCAGACCCTGCTCCTACGATCTGATGCACCTCATCTACAAAAAGAATGACGTTCTTGCGTTTTTGAAGTTCTGCGATCAGTTGTTTCATTCTTTCTTCAAACTGACCTCTTACGCCTGTGTCTGCAACGAGTGAAGCAACATCTAACAAATAGACTTCTTTATTCAGAAGTTTTGCTGGTACATTGCCTTCTACGATCTTACTAGCTAGGCCTTCAGCGATTGCTGTTTTACCAACACCAGGTTCCCCGATCATTACCGGATTATTTTTTGTACGACGATTTAAGATTTCAATCACACGACGTACTTCCTGATCACGTCCGATGACTGGATCAATAATTCCTGCTTTTGCAGCATCTGTTAAGTTTCGGCCGAATTTATCTAAGAAGCCTCCACCGCCACGTTTTTCTTTTTGAGTTTGTTGATGATGTGGATCGTTCGCTTGGTCTGCAAATGCTTGTCCATTCATCATCTGTTGAAAAATATCATCGAAAGAAGAAAAATTCATGTTCATTCCTCCCCCAGTTGTCATTTCTTGTTTTACTTTATGATAACAATTAGAGCAAAGCACAAATTGTTTCTTTTCTTTATTCATAGAGATACTCATTTGAATCGTAGCAGGATTAACTTCACATTGTTCACAACGCATACTTGTAACCCCCTATAAGTTTTTTTAAAAAATTGTATAAATTATTTGCGATTATAACGGTATGCCTTTCACTTCGCAACTTTTTTGATTTAAGTGATTTGGTCTGTTGCTAAAAGTTTGACTTTGACTTTCTTTGACCTTTCACCTTTAATCATATTATACTTTGACCTTTTTTGACTTTCAAGTATTTTGTTTCACTGTTAAAGATAACAAAAAGAGATGAGCTCTTAACTCATCTCTTCCCCAAATTAGTTCCAATTAAAAGTGATTTTTTGTCTGTAATCTTCTGTTTCTCCGGTTGGCGTCAACCAAACTTCAAGCGTGTATGCTCCCGGCTCAAGATTATTCACTAAAATGTCCTGTTTAAAAACATCGGCTTGTTTCAGTTTTAATGAAGAAAGTACCTGCATGAACATATGATTTTTCGAGTATTGGTAAACAATTTTCCCATTCTTATCTTTGATCACATAATCGAATTTTTGACTAGACGAAAATTGAAAAACCTTCTCTTTTTCTGTTTGATTTTTTAATTCGTATCGAAATAGAATACCTTTTTCGTTCTGCTGTTCTTTAACATTAATCGTACTTTCAATACTTCCTGCAACGATACCGTTCTGACCATCTTGTCCTGATCGCTCTTCTTTGCCTTCCTTAGGACTTTGTTGTTTCTTATCATCTTTTTTACCATCACCTATCACTGGTTGCTCGCTCCCCTCGGATTGGTTTTGGCTGTCATCGTTCCCACAGCCTGTAACGACTATCGAAATACATAATATGATCAGTATAACATGCCAGTTATTTGTCCTACATTTTGTCATCGTTCTTCACCTCACTTGTTAGTTTGGGCATATATACGTAATTTCATGTTTAAAAAGGATTTTTAGCTTACTTCATGTAAAATAGAGATTAAATCATACGTATAAGGAGTGTGTTTCTTTGAAAATGACAAAGACTGATCTTTTGCTTGAAATGCAGAAAATAACTTCTGAAAAACGTGCTACACAAAACGAAACGGTCCTCTGGCAACATAGTCACGATGAATCTTATCACCACCCTGTTTCTCCTGATGTAGTTGTATACCCGATATCGTCAGATGAAATTTCTTCTATTCTTAAATTCGCAAATGAAAATAAAATTCCTGTTGTGCCTTATGGAGTCGGCTCTAGTCTTGAGGGTCACTGTATACCCGTAAAAGGTGGCATCACCCTAAACTTTCAAGAAATGAATGAAGTGCTGGAAATTCGTCCAGATGATTTTTTAGTGAAAGTACAGCCTGGCGTTACACGCACTCAGCTAAACCTAGCACTAAAAAAATTCGGATTGTTCTTTCCAGTCGACCCTGGAGCTGATGCTACGATTGGCGGGATGGCAGCTACGAATGCAAGTGGAACAACAAGCGTAAAATATGGAATCATGCGCGACCAAGTAAGAAATCTTCAGGTCGTATTAGCGGATGGACAAATTATTCAAACCGGCGGAATGGCTGCTAAGTCGTCGGCGGGCTATCACTTGACCTCCATGTTTGTAGGCTCAGAAGGTACTTTAGGGGTATTTACTGAGATCACATTAAAAGTATACGGAATTCCTGAGGCAATACTTGCAGCAAGATGCACGTTTTCATCTGTTCAAACGGCAGTTGAAGCAGCAAGTGCAGTTCTTGGCTCTGGGACTGGTATCGCAAGGATGGAACTGGTTGATGAACGCTCGATCGTCCAAGTGAACCACAATAGTGATACTTCGTATACAGAAGCTCCTACCTTATTTTTAGAGTTTCAAGGAAATCCAGCAAGTGTTACATATGAAGCATCACTCACAAAGGAATTGCTCGAGAGCTATGGTGGTTTAGAGTGGACAGAGGAACGTGATTCTAAGGCTCGCGCTAAACTTTGGGAAGCAAGACACCATTTAGCTTATGCATTTAAACATGGATATCCAGGTAAATCGATGATGTTTACCGATGTTTGTCTTCCACTCTCCGAATTGTCTGGAGCAATCGTACACGCTAGAGAAACGATGGACGAGGTAGGAGTACCTGGTGCAGTCCTCGGTCATGTAGGTGATGGTAATTTTCATGCTATCCTAATGTACGATAGCTCGATTACAATAGAGCGTGAAAAGGCAGATATGGTCAACGCTCGTATAGTAGATCATGCTCTTCAAAAAGGCGGCACGTGTACAGGAGAGCATGGGATCGGAATCGGAAAAGCAAAATATTTGGCAAAGGAACATGCTGATACTCTTCCTATCATGCTCGCTATAAAAAAACAATTGGATCCAAACGACATTTTAAACCCTGGTAAGATCATAATATAGAAATGAAACGATAGGCTTGTATGATTCGTATTAGAGTTATAACAAACCAAGGAGGCGTTATTTCATGATCGTCGTTACAACTGAGAACATAAAAGGCTATGAGGTGAAGGAAGTAAAAGGATCTGCTTTTGGAGTCGTTGTACGTGCCCGTGGTATCGGCGGCGACATCATGGCGGGATTAAGAGGAATCATGGGTGGTGAGATCAAGGAATATACGAGCATGCTTGAAGATGCCCGAAAGCAAGCCGTTGACCGGATGGTAAAGAATGCTACTGAGATGGGTGGCAACGCAATCATCATGATGCGCTTTGATTCTGGAGAGATGGGCAATAACATGAGCGAGATCGTTGCTTATGGAACGGTTGTCGTCATTGAAAAACAATGAACATCATAAGTATCCTAATCGGCTGGCAGGTATTGTCTGTTCTCTTTCTAGTTATCTTAGGCATCATCTCCTGGATGTATTTTGATAAGCGATACAAAAAAAGTGAAACAAAAGTGCCCTCAGGTTATATTTGGACAGATGAAATATCAATAGATTCAACCTCAGGAAAAAGGGAACGTGTTTATTATAATCCTGAAACAGGTGATCGGTTTTATAAAGAAGAATAAAGATAAAAGCTTGTCTATTTGGGGAGTTCCCTTAATAGACAAGCTTTTTTGTAGCTGATCAAGTTTATGTTTCTTTCAAATTTTATTTTTGTGCGTTTGAAAGGTTTTATGCTCGATCCATGAGATTTATGCTCGGTCACAGGAATTTATCGTCTGGCACCAACAAAAAAGCCACCCCTTTCAAGTGGGCAGCTTTCATTTCTATTTCATCTTTACACTTTAAATTTATTGATCGCTTCGTTCATCTCTTCTGCTAGCTGTGAAAGTGCGTTTGAGGAAGATGAGATCTCCTCCATGCTTGCTAGCTGTTCTTCTGCAGAAGCAGAAACTTCTTGCGTTGACGAAGCTGCTGTTTCTGCCATCGATGAGATCACGTCGATCGAGCCAACAACATGCTCGGTACTCGCTGTCATCTGCTCTGTTGCGGCTGAAATATCGCTAACTTGTCCAGAAACTTCTGCAACGGTATCGTATAGACTTTTGAATGCTTCTCCTGATTGATAGACGAGTTCTCTACCGCCATTTACTTCTATTGCACCGTTCTTCATTGCGGTAACGGCTTTTTCAGTTAGTTCCTGGATGCTAGTGATTAGTTGACCGATCTGGGATGCAGATGCTGATGATTGCTCTGCTAATTTTCGTACTTCATCAGCAACTACTGCAAAGCCTCTGCCTTGTTCTCCTGCACGAGCTGCTTCGATTGCTGCATTCAGTGCTAGAAGATTTGTCTGACCGGCAATATCCGTGATCACGTCAACAATATTCGTAATTTCTTGAGACTGCTCACCAAGATCCTTGACAACTTGAGAGGTACTGTCCATAGAAGTGTGGATCGCATCTATCTGGCCGATCGTCTTTTGTATGGTCTCATTTCCGCCTTCAGCTACCTGCATTGAACGAGCGGATGCTTCAGACATGTTCTGCATACTAACTGCGATCTGTTGGATTCCGGCAGAAAGCTGGTTCATGGCTTCTACGATATCATCTACCGTACGCACTTGTTCTTGAGATCCTCCTGCCACCTCACCTATCGTTGTCGCGATCTGTTCTGTTGCCATACTCGTTTGTTCGGCTGAAGCGGTTAATTCTTCAGAAGATGCTGCCACTTGTTCAGCAGTGGCCCTTACTTGTCTGATTAAGGTGGCAAGGTTTGTACCCATATGGTTGATGCCATCTGCGAGCATACCAATCTCATCTTTATTTTTTACAAAGATCGGATCCATCGTCAGATCACCATCTGCGATGTCATTAAGCATATTTGACATTCTCACAACAGGTCTAGAGATCATGCGCGACATCGTGTAACCGATTGCAAGTGCAGCCACTACAATAACGACTCCTAATATTGTGATGAGAGAGACAACGAACTTCTCTTTGTCCGCAACGACAATTCTGCCTTCAGCCATTAGGTTTGCTTGTCTCTTGCCCATCTCATCTGTTACAGCTCGCATGTCTCTGCCTAACGGGAAAAGAGTGCTTTTTGCATATTCATTTGCTGCTTCCATGTTACTCATTGAGTTTTGCAGCACACGGTCTGATTCCGTTTTGTAATCATTGTTCAAATAATAAATCTTCTCCAGTCTATCTTTATCTGCCTTTACTTTAACGAGTTTCATCGTTTCATTTACGAGTGTACTAATCCTTTCGTTCGCGTCGGTCAACTTTTGTTTGCTTTCGGTCGATTGCTCGAGCAAGTATTCCCTGACACTATTGTTTTGAACAGTCGCTTGAAGTTCAATCTCTTTTGCATTGTTAAAGATTACCGTTCTTCTGTCTAATAGTTCACTGTATGTTTGTTGCATGTCTTTTAAAAAGTAAAAGAAAACACCGCAAGTTGCAGCAAACAGAACAGCAATTGTTAAAAAAGAACCTACTAGTTTTTTTCTTAACGTTAGTTTCATACGTCACCTCTTATAAATTTCTGTTGTTAAAAATAACCGGACAATTCAGCACAATGATTAGGTGATCATCCTGCTTAGAGACACCTTTTATTAACGAATCCTCTTTTGAACGAAAACTTCCTGGTGATTGTATGGAATCTGCTTCGATATCAATAACATCGGTTGCCGCTTCCGTTAGAAGTCCTAAGAATTTTTCCTCATTCTGTAAAATGACAATTCTAGTATGATCTGCGATCTCGGTCTTTCCTTTACCGATCAGCTGTCCAAAATCAATGATCGGAATAACGTTTCCTCTTAAATGAATGATCCCCAATACGTCTGAATGCATCTCTGGCATCGTTGTTATGTCCAGAACGCGCTCGATCGAAGCGACATGTTCGATCGGCAGCCCATATTGTTCAACACCAGCTGTTATTACAACAATCTTTAAAGTTTGAGTGCTAAGTGACATCTCACTTGCTCCTTTTCTAGGTATTTCTTCATTAAACAATAGTCATGAGTTCTCCCTCTTTTTATCGGTTAAGAATTTCAAATGTTTTAGTCTCAAAAATGATAATAAATCTACTAATCATTTTTAGAGTTTCTCGAGTTTATGTACTATAACAATAAAAAACGCCTGAGCAGAAAATGCTCAGGCGTTCTTCTTACTTATCTTTTTAATTCTACATTCTCTACCGTATTTGGCGGAATGGTTACTTGCACCTCTACAAACTGTTTCGAACCATATAATTGTGTTTCAACTACTTTACCAACAGAAGGCGTGTAGCTGCCTTGTTTCATATAGAATGGGATATTTACTGTCAAAGATTTATTTAAACGATTCGTAACTGTAGCTGTTTGGGTAACTTGAGATCCATCGTTTGGCAGTTGAAACTTATTTTCAAATGAAACAACTCCAGCTGACGTATTCCCATTTTGATATACTGGCATGGATCTATCTGGACCTTCATATACGTATGAATTGAATTTATTATCAGCAGCAGTCTTCTCAAACAAACGATAGCCTACCCATGGTTTAGCTGATAATTCAATAGAAGCAGTCGTGGAATACAAAATACCGTCTTGCTCTGTAATGTTATCGATGTGCGTATGTCCATGCAAAGATATATTAACGTTGTTCTGCTTCATTACATCAATCAGTTCATGAGATCCTTCACCGTGCCATTGCTGATCGTATTTAATACCGAGCGCCTCACCTTTTATGAGCGTTGTTAAATGCTGCGGATCATGCTTAGCATCGTATTCTTTCCAATACTCGTTTACATGCGGATCGGTTGACGGCCATATGTCACGATCACGCCATAACGGATTATGGTGAGAAAATAATCCCCTTACTTGCTCAGGTTGTGCACTGGATTTGTTAGCTGCTAAATCTTTTTTAATCCACTCCATCTGCTCATCACGTATCTGTCCACCCCAAGTAGGAACCGATACGGATCCGTGGCCTTGTCTATCAAACTTGTGCCAATCAAAAGAGTTGTATCCGATCATGTGAGCATATGGTCCATAATCAAATGAGAAATATTGGGGACCGAAATATTGTTCCCAATACTTAGCACCATCCGTTAGTGTAGCATCTTGTGCATAATAATCATGGTTCCCTGGGACGATATATACAGGAACATTAAACTGCTTTAGCATGCGGTATGTTTCTTCATATTCATAGATGTATTCTTTAGGATTCATCTGACCATACATTAAATCACCTGTCATCACCACAAAATCTGGTTTTAACAAATTCACTTGTTTAATCGTTTTTTGGAGATATAACCAACGTTTCGTTCGATCTGGGTGCCACAATCCTGCTTCAATAATATTAGCTGGGTCTGCAATATTGCGTGGAGAGCCAACATGAATATCTGTTAGATGCATAAACTTAAATTCTTCCTTGAACTCTTTAACTACCTTAACCGAGTTTGGTTCATCATCTGTAATTCGAGTTCCATTCCCGGTATAAGAAACTCGCAGATCAAATAACTCTTCTGGAACCTCGTCTGGAATTTGTACCGTAACTTCATAAATAGAAGAGCTATCCTTCCAATAAGATGATCCTTTTTGCACATTTTTTACAGGAAGAGTAAATGTTCCATCAATTTGCGCTGCTTCAGTTGGATTTAAAGAAACTTCCCATCCTGCAGGTTCTTTATCTTTTGAATCCACCTTAATCGTCAAATCAGACCCGTTCTTTTTTATTGCTGGAGTTGACATAAGTGGATAAATAATATGATCTACTTTTGGATCTAATTCTAAATTAGGTACTTTATCCAAATAGTTTTCAGTGTTTCCAATCCCACCATCTTGTTTGTCTATACCAGACAAGAAGGCATGTGCTTGGCCAGCAGGTATCGTTAAAGCACCCGAGATAACAAGTGCTGTTAGCTTCGTTCTCCAATTCATGTGTTACTCTCCCTTCAAAATAACTTGCATCTTGAAAGTAACAGCACAACGTAAATTTCATGTAACAACACATTAAACTTTTTATGAAACAGTTATTTTTTTTACTATATCTCTTTCAATCTCTTTCTTGCTTCATTTTCTTCAAACGAACTATAAACGCGATGATCCTTTTGATCAAGAATTCGGAAGTGCTGACTGATTACATTCTGCTGAAGCCGGTAGCCTTTACGTAAATCTACTTCTTTCCACCAGACATGTCCACCCCAGGTTTTTTCTTTCGGTACTGCTACATACTCATGAACGACGAGCTCCATAACATCAAGTGGATTTCCACCTAATGCATGGTTAAGAATGTCTGAGTTTCGAAACAATGCACACATAGCAACGATGACAGTCCAGCTCGCTTTGATTCTTTCTTTTTCGATCTGCACTAACGTTTTCTTTGAAATTCCTAATATATCGGCCATCTTGTCTTGTGTATATCCAAGTTCAGTTCGAACAAGTTTGATCTTGCCTGTTAACAAGTCTACAATTTCGTCTTGTGTCATAATAAAGAGAATCTCCTTTTTATCCTTTTAGGAACATTTTACACAAAAAAACTCCTTTCAACAAAAATGAAAGGAGTTTTAGCTATACGTATAGGGTTCCCAATGAGCAAGATCATAGAGCCCTGAATTAATTCGTGTGCTCTCCGCTTCCAACAATGACAACAGTTCATTAGGAAGTTCACTATGATGCTGAGCTAGGTTCATCTCATCGTTTGGGGATGAGATCAATACTGTGAATAACTTTTTATTTTCCATGTTCATCCCATGAACATGGAGATAATTTAAATCCTTTACTCGATACACAAAAAAGATACGGTATTTATTCAACTCTCCCACACTCCCTTATGAACAGTGTGGTCGGATTCTTCATACATTAAACCTTATTTTGATGAAGACGGTGCAGTTGGAAGTTCGATCTCTACTCTCGTCCCTTCGTTCTCAACCGAAGAAAACTGAATCGCTCCACCATGCTCTTCAATGATTTTAAAGCACACCATCAATCCTAAGCCCGTACCCTTTTCCTTTGTTGTATAGAACGGTTCTCCTAGGGTTTTTAAACGTTCTGCAGGAATACCACATCCCTGATCTTTCAACTCGAGAAGGACAGAATCGTTTCGAGTTCCAATCTTAATATGAATTTCTCCGTCTTTATCCATACTTTCGATCGCGTTCTTCAATAGATTGATGAAAAGCTGTTTAAGCTGATTTTCTACACCGTATACAAGCGGTATGTTATCTGAAATATTTACCCAGATCTGTATGTTTTTCATGATCGCTTGCGTTTCTAGCAACCTTACAACACTATAGATCAATTCTTGGATGTTCGTATGTTCAAAGCTAACCGCCTGCGGTTTAGCAACAAGCATGAGCTCACCGACAATGTCGTTGATTCGATTCAACTCTGACTCCATAATTCTTAAATATTCTAACCGAATCACATCGTCTGCATCGGACAAAAGTTTCGTAAATCCTTTCAGTGAAGTTAACGGATTCCGTATTTCGTGTGCGACTCCTGCAGCAAGCTCTCCGAGAACAGAGAGCTTCTCTGATTTTAACATGAGTTCTTCTGTCTGTTTTGCTTTCGTTACATCTCTAGCAAAGGTAACTAAGCTCTCCACATGCCCGTCTTTCGTCATGACTGGTACACCACGAGCCTCTAGTAATATCCAATCACCATTTTTATGAACCAGTCTGAACTCTGTCTGAAACGGTTCTTTTTTCACCAGAGCTCTCATGAAAAGTTCAGAGAGGCTCTGTATATCATCAGGATGGACCATTTCTAGGATAGCACCTTTAATCTCACCATCTTCATAGCCAAGTACAGGTAGGTGTGAAGGAGATACATATTGAATATTGCCAGTCGGATCAATCACAGTAATAAGATCTGTAGAATGTTCTGCGATCAAACGATATTTCGCCTCACTTTCACGTAGAGCACGCTCCACTTTTTTCTGAGAAGTAATATCACGGTATACAATTACGAACCCCATAATTTTACCGTCCATGTCACAAATGTTTGAAAAAGATGCAGATACATCAAAAACGGTTCCGTCCTTGTGTATACGTTGTGTTTCATGAAGCGGAACGGATTGTCCTTGTTTTAATAAGTCAATGATCTCCTTCGATTCACCTTGCAGGTGTACTGGTGTAATAACAGGATAGTCGTCATTATCTTCCGAGAAATCCTCTTCAGCCCAGCCGAACATCTGAATGAAGGCATCGTTCACCTTGATGACCTCTTGCCTTGTGTTAATAATGAGAATGGCATCTGTTGTTCCTTTTAAGACTGACTCTAATAGATCTAATGCCACACTTAGCTCCTCTTCCTTCTGTTTATGAGGTGTAATATCACGTCCTGTGATAACCAGCACTTGTGGTTTACCTTCACTCGTAAAGGTAGGCTGCTTGATGAGCTCGAGCATCACCTTACGACCGCTCTTCATCATTATCTTTTCAGTTGTTTTTATCGGTTTTCTTGTTTCCCATGCTCTGTTATCGGAAAGGCTGCAACGTTCAATTGCTTCGTATGAAAGTCTTGTTTCTAGTTCCTCAAGACTTTTTCCTTTATATTCATCATGGTTGATTCCATAAATATTAAGAGCGAACCGGTTCGCTTCTGCCCAAGTTCCATCCGGATACCTTAAACAAACAAATTCGGGCAGGACATCAATCATTTCTTTTAAAGTGGCAACTGCAGGTAATTCGTCCTGACTTAATACTTTCATTCTATCCACCCTTTTTTACTAAAACTTTCTTAACGTCTATAAATTAAATAAAAGGGTCTATTTTCCTTTATTTTTTTCAGGATTTCGCACGTCAAATTCGTTTATTATTCGCCTAAATATGACAAAAAGACGCTTTCCTCGAGGAAAGCGTCTTTCGTATCTGCTGACGATTAAACGGCTTTTACCGCTTCTTTTAGCGATTTACCTGGCTTGAAAGCAGGTACGTTACTAGCCTGGATCATGATCTCTTCACCAGTAAGAGGATTACGTCCTTTTCTTGCGTTACGGTTTCTTGTTTCAAATGTTCCGAAACCGATAAGCTGTACGCTTTCACCGTTTTTCAAAGCATCTGTAATCGCATCTAGCACTGCATCAACGGCAAGCGCTGATTCCTTTTTGTTCATACTCGTTGCATTTCGAACTGCATCTACTAAATCCATCTTTTTCATTATAAGTTGCTCCCTTCAAACATTGAATGAACTGCTTGTGTAGCAACATTATTAACGAAAAAAATAGGTTTCATACAGAAAGATACAAAATTCCGAAAAATATTTATATAGTTTAATAATTATTTTTAAATTAGAACCCTTGGATGGTCATTCCACCATCAACAAATAGAGTTTGGCCGTTCACATAATCAGCTGCTTCACTTGCTAAAAATACCGCAGGTCCCACAAGGTCAGGTAATTCCCCTACTCTTTTTTGCGGAGTTACATCGAGTATATCTTGCAGATACTCTTTGTCAGCTAGTAGTTTCTCTGTTAATGGTGTCTTAAAATACCACGGTCCGATGCTG
Source organism: Fictibacillus nanhaiensis (assembly GCF_049537595.1). GTDB lineage: Bacteria > Bacillota > Bacilli > Bacillales > Fictibacillaceae > Fictibacillus > Fictibacillus nanhaiensis_F. The sequence goes on along the minus strand of NZ_JBMULM010000002.1, from coordinate 247,737 downwards.
TTCACATTTATGCCGTACTGTCCCCACTCAAGAGCTAAGTTCTTTGTCATCTGTATAATCGCAGCTTTAGTAGAAGCATAGACTACGCCGGTACGAAGAGCGACATGTCCAGCAACAGAAGAAATGGTGATGATCTTCCCTCCTCCAGCTTGCTTCATTCTTTGACCAGCTTGCTGTGAAAACCAAAAAGCTGAACGAAGGTTCGTGTGCATGATGGCATCCCATTCCTCATCAGATACATCTAAAGCTTTTGAACGGATATTCATTCCAGCATTGTTCACAAGTATATCCACCCTGATTTTCTCTGAATCTAGTGTTTCAAAGATTCCTTTAACCTGATTCTTGTTCGTAACATCCGCTTCATAAAGATACGCCTTTGTTCCTGCACTTTCGATCAACTGTGCTGTCTTTTCTAGATCAGATTGTGTTCTGGATACAATGACCACATCCGCTCCGGCTTCTGCATATCCAATCGCGATCGCTTGTCCGATCCCTCTACCAGCACCCGTAACGAGTGCAGTTTTGCCTTTAAGTGAAAATGACGGTAAGTACACGTATATGACCTCCTCTATTTAGTTAAAAAGTTCGGGGGAAATGATGTAATAACGGACTTGGTCTGTCTCATAAGCTCCAGCACCCATCGCATTCATCGTATTGATGCTAATATGATAGGCTTCAAACTCCGTTTCTTCCTCCGTTTCAGAAATGTCTTCAGCAGATACAGCCATTTCGGTCTTTTCAGTTATACCTGATCTCTCTATATTCCATAGGGAGCTGTTCTTATCAAGCTGTATTTCATCAGAGTTCGTAAAACTCACGTAATAGGAATCACCCTTTGGCACCATATTTTTTAAGCCATGTAGATCGAGAGCTTTAAAATAAATGCTAGGAGAAGAAATAAAATTTTCACGATTTACCATTTCAAGTTCTTCATCCATAACATGTGTACTTATTTGATAATTCCCATCATGCAACGAGATCCATGCATTCATATCTCGACCATCTCTATAATAAGAAGTTTCATAGTTAAACTGCCGAACTTCTCCATCGCTATTAAAGATGATTTCCACATTGTTTAAAGCAAGCTCTCCCTCGGCATGTAGCGCTTTCTTTACCTTCTCATATTCATTATAAAAATTCATCTCATACACATTCGTTGCTGCTTTAACATGTTGCACTTCTTCATAAAAAGCTGTTACTGAGTGGTCCACAATGATGCTTGATAAAAAAGATAACAACCCAAGTGAAGCAGCCCACTTTTTTGCATCTTTATTTACGATAAGCTTAGGAAGAAAAAAGAGTAAAAAAATCGCAATACCTATAGGCAATACCAATGAATCAATGCGAAATGTAAACGTACCTAACAAAAAGTAACCGATTAGTTTCCACCCAATGTTAGATTCTTCATGATTCGCTTTTTTCTTATAGATGAGGATTAATAATATAAGAAAAATACCCGACATACCCCAAGCTAGATACGATTCAAATTGCATCATTCCCCCCCTAATTTTTGGATAATAATATAAGTTTATCAAAAAACTCGTGAAAAAGACGCTTCTATAAAATAGAAATTAATCAATCTAAAAAGTTTTCTCGCAAGCCTACAGGTAAAGCCCACAAAAAAACACAGCTCACTCGCTGTGCTTTCCTTAAGATTCGACCCATTCTTTTCTTAGCGTAAATAGATCTTTTAATTCGTCTGTTGATAGTTCCGTAATCCAATTTTCACTCTGGATCACTTTTTCTGAAAGTTCTTTTTTGCTCTCGAGCATCATGTCAATCTTCTCTTCTAATGTGCCAAGCGTAATCATCTTGTGCACCGTCACGAATTTTTTCTGTCCAATACGATGGGCACGATCAGTTGCTTGATTCTCAACAGCTGGATTCCACCATCGATCGTAATGAATAACGTGATTGGCTTCGGTCAAGTTGAGACCAGTTCCGCCTGCTTTTAGAGATAAGATAAAAATCGGATGTTCTCCGTCTTGAAAACTTTCAATCATCTGGTCACGTTTTTGCTTGCTTAGACTGCCATGCAAAAAGAGTACGGACCGGCCGAACTTTTTTTCCACATACTTCTTTATTAATTCACCCATAAAGATAAACTGTGTAAAGATCAAGCACCTTTCATCTTTTTCTAGAATGGCATCGATCAATTCGATCGTTTTTGCAAATTTAACAGACTGATCCTCAAGTTTTCCTAGCTTATCATTCTTTGTATAAAGAGCCGGATGATCGCAGATTTGTTTTAACTTGCCTAACATCGCGAGTAATAATCCCCGCCTTTGCATCCCTGTAACTTTTTCTAACTGCTCAAAAGTATCTTGAACAAGTCTTTCATACAGAGAAGCTTGTTCTTTTGATAATGGACAATATTCTTTGATCTCTTGTTTCTCAGGCAGATTGAGCTGTACCGCTGGGTCCATCTTCGTCCGTCGTAGCAGAAATGGTTGAACAAGCTGTTTTAATTGCTGTAATCGCAACGTATCATTGTCTTTCTCAACAGGCACCACAAACTTTTTCTGAAACGATGGTTCGCTCCCTAAATATCCTGGGTTTAAAAAGTCGAAGATCGCCCATAGTTCAAGAAGCCTGTTTTCTACAGGAGTTCCCGTTAACGCAATCTTGTGACGTCCGTTCAGCCTGCGGATACTTCTTGATTGTTTTGTATAACTGTTCTTGATGTTCTGTGCCTCATCGAGTACGATTGCTTCCCAAAACGTTTCACTCATCTCATTAAAATCAAGCTGACATGTCGTATACGAAGTGATAACAACATCGAATTTTTTGTACCACTCCGTAAATTGATCTCCTTTTTTCCGGTTCCCTCCGTAATGAAGACCTACCGATAAAGTAGGTGAAAAGTTTTGAAGCTCCTTTTGCCAGTTTCCGATTACAGAAGTAGGACATACGAGTAAAAAAGTACCTTCGTGCTTTTCTTTTTCTTTCACTTTTAAGAAATAATCAATAGTCTGGACGGTTTTCCCTAGCCCCATATCATCTGCTAAACAACCACCAAGACCGAATTCCCGGAGAAAACACATCCAAGAACTTCCTGTTTTTTGATAGTCTCTTAACGTTCCGATCAAGTTTTCAGCTTTTGGCTGAATGGGTAAAGTCTTAATCTCTGTAAGCTGATCCATCCATGCGTTCAGTGGTTCATCCCACTCAATGTCTAGCATCGGTCCTTCTGACTCTATTCCTTCAAGACCATCTTCAGCAGGGTTGGTTTCCATGTTTAGCAGATGTTGTTCTAACACATCTTTTAGCTGAATGCCTGTACGATCCACGTTCTTAATAAGATGCCGTACTTGTTTCATCCACTCAGGATCGACTCTGTACCATTGACCGTTTCTTCGCACGAGTCTTCTGCTGCCATCAACGAGTTTTCGAAACTCTTCTTCGGTAAGCTCTTCGTCCCCCGTTGACATTCGCCAATCAAATTGCATGATTGCATTTAATCCAAGAAAAGACGGTGCACCGCCAGATTGTTGTGATTTTGTTTTTATTTTTGCTTTTACTTTCGGTTGAAGTTCTTGAACGGTCTGCCACCATCCTGGAAGGATAACGGTAAGTCCAATCTGTCTTAACAGATCGCTTTTTAGCGTTAAAAAATCCCAAGCCTCTTTTTCGGTTATCTCATTACGAATTTCTTTACGCGTATTTGGTTTTAACCATGAGATTAATTTTGTTACGAGCTCTATATCCGATTCTAACATCTCTTTAAAAGGTTTCCATTCCTCTGGGAGAAGTGTGCTCTTTCCGAGATAAGGTACAGCTATTCCATCATCTTTTTCTTGAAGAATGACGTTCAGCTTCCATATATCTTCACTACCTTCACCATCATTAGCAGGTTCAGACAGTTGAAAAATGATATCAAAGGGCTTCGGATCTTTTCTCCAGCCGATCTTAATCAGCCATTCATCTTCATTCAAGTGATTTAAAGCGGATATAATCTGTCGAGGTACCCCCTTCAGACGATCTCTATTAAAGTTTGAAGGCAAGTAAGTACTTCCGTCATGTGGCAATGTAGAGAGAGCTTCATTCAACCAAGCTGATTCAATTCTCTCTCCATCCGTTCTCCATGCCCATACCCCTGTTTTCCATGCCTCATAATCAGGAGTAACCTTATCATTTTGCATTAAACGAAAGACATCGTTAGCCTCTCTTACAAAAGCCCAAGAATCTTCTTCCCAATTGTTTTCCGCCAGAAAAAAGTCGGGATAACGATTAAAAAGATCAAATGCTTCCCCAGCATCTAAATAAACATTCTGATCATCATCAACATCTAGCATCGTCCCGTAAAATGTAGGCTTATGCCATGTAAATAAAAGAGGTTTCCAGTCGTTTACATGCACTCTTTTCGAATGTTTAGTGGCCCATAAAACCATGTTGCCATGAAGCCATTTCGCGTGTAGCAAAAGATTGCTTGTATCGATCATGAAATAAACTTTCCTTTCCTTAGCTCTTCCTGAAAGGCTCTAAGCCGCCCATAAACTGTAGCAATCTGATTGATATACTGTGAAAAACGTTCTTCTTCTCCAAGTTCAAAATATAACGTGCGAAGCGTTTTTAAATGTTTAATGGCGGATTGATAAGATTTTCTTGTTCTCTCATTAATAAGCCTATCAATCGCTTGATGATAGATCGGCAAAGCGGATTCTTTTTGAAAGGACACGACCTCTTTTAGATCCTTTCTTTGGATCAACTCTGGTGAGTAGCCCATGATCACTTGCAATTCCACCCATCTCTCATGCTCACCGATCACCATCAAATATTCACCGTACTCATAGAACGTGATGGGTAAAAATTCGATCAACATCTCTTCATACTGATCCTCGTCACCTGTGTGTTGAGCGTACTTCCAAAAATAGCTTAAGTACTCATGAAAAAACTCTCGAGAATCAGAATGATAATAGTACGTACCAACACCTTCTAAGAAATATGGCTTCAGATCGAGCAGCCATAACAAGAGGCGGTCCCATTCTTGTTTGTCTACCAATAACTTCATCCAAACCAGATAATGAACCATGTCTACCTTTTTCTCACACTGAGTTAGTCGTTTAAAAGCAAGTTCTTCATTACCACTAGCAAAGGCAAAATGAACAAGAGCCAATTCAAGCATTTGAGATGTTTTGCCACTCTCTTTTTCTTCTAAAAGCTGCTTTTCATATTTAGACACCCAAGCTTGTTCGATATAAAGTAACGACCAGCTGATCTGGAATAGATAAAATAGAAGATGACCCCATTTGGGTGGAACCTCATAAAGACTCTGAAAGTTTCTTAAACTTTCTTCCACCAGTTTTTTATTCTCATTTAGTAACTTTTTGCTGTCGATCTGTTTTAATGTAATATACATTTGATCACATAGTTTCTCAACGGTAGCATCAAAGTTCGATTGCATATATGTAGCCAAACCATATTGAGCTTCAAAAGAAAACAATCGGAGCAGTGTTTCGATCTGTACGTGATATTTGTATAACAACGCAATATCTTCATCAAAGAATTGCCCTGCATTTAAGAGTGCAGGGTAATAATCACGGTAAATGTGAACAAACGTATAACTCGTATCTTTTCCGTCTACGAGATCTCGAAAGGAGACGGTTTGCAGTTTACGTCTCTCGAAAGTTTCAAATCGTTCTGAAAAATACTCTCGCCATAGTTGAACAGAATGTGTGTTTTGAACTTTTTGCTCAGGCGTTTCATAATGAACTTGAGTTTCGCCCTTATCTTTGTGCTCTTCAGTTGGTTTCATTCCGTCTCCCCCCTTTCTTTTTATTACCAATTATAGCAAAATACATCTAGACTCATTCATGTATATCATATCTATTTTAAAGGAAACCGATGAAATTGACCAAAGATACACATTTAACGCCTAAAACAATTCCAATTTTTACCGATAACTTTAAGTGAAGTGTCTCATAAAGACCTTTCCAAGCATGAACCAAAAGATAAGTTATTTGAAAAGAAGCTCCGTGGAGTTAGGTTATCTTTAATGATATGCTAGTCAATTGCCATAGAGACTTCTTAGTCGTTACATCCCGAAAGGAAGAACTACTTATGAAAGAAAGAAGTATTCAAGAACGTATTCTCTTATTAAGAGAAGAATTATATGTAATCTCAAATCAACTAAACTATGAACTAACACACCCTAAACTAGTCACAATAAGTCAACAGCTCGACCAATTATTAAATCAGTACGCTAAAATCCAGCAAAAAGCATAAAAAGCAGCCTATATCCAGGTCGCTTTTTAATTTTCAGAAGACCTTCCATCTCCTAGGTTCTCAATTCGACATACAACCCCGTCCATATGTAGTTTTTTGTAACATTATCACTTTTTTAGACGAAACCCTTTTTCTTTTTGTAAATTTATTGCATATTAAGTGAAGACAAAATCTCTCATGAAAGTTGTGAATGAAACATGTTATTGCAATTAATTGAGGAAAAACGTGAAGTATTGTTATGTCTTGGCAAAACATATGGTTTAACTGCTAAAGAAACAGTAATCTGCAGTCAGGAATTAGATCAGTTATTGAATCGCTTAGATAATTTTATAGGCGAACCTAGCGATAACTCGTAATTTTTGTCTATTTCCTGGGAAATTTGTCGTTTAAGAATCTTATTTTCTACTTTATCCTATCGCAGATCAAGGATATCTATTAAATTCCATAATTACCTATTATTATATGAAGATAGTAATGTAATCTCTTTGTTACCTTCTCCTAACGAGTTTGTTACATTCGATTAGTATAATTGGCAACCGAGGCGTATCTAACCAATTATACATATTAGGAGGAGTTATCATGATTAAAAAATGGGTAATTACAGGGGCTCTAGCATTCGGATTGCTCGTTTCTGCTCCCGTTAGTGGATTTGCAGCAATGGGGGATCACACTCTCCGACCGGGTACTTGGGACAATGACGTATACGAACTTCAAGGAAAATTAAAAGCGCTAGGATTCTATGATTTTGCTGTAACAACAGGCTATTATGGTCCCGTTACTAAACAAGCTGTAACAGACTATCAACGAGCTAAGAGCTTATCTGTAGACGGTATAGCAGGCCCTCAAACGTTTAACAGCATTCAAAATAACGTTACAAAAAAGAGTATGACTGTTGCTGCGACTGCCTATACGGCAAGTTGTGAAGGCTGCAGCGGTACAACTTTCAATGGTACAAATCTAAAAGAAATTCCTTATGCAAAAGTAATCGCTGTTGATCCAAACGTTATTCCTATCGGATCTGTTGTTTATGTTCCTGGTTATGGTTATGCTGTAGCTGACGATACCGGTGGTGGAATTAATGGAAATGAGATTGATATCTTTATGAAAAACTATTCTGATGCTATTAATTGGGGTAGAAAAAGCGTAAATATTACAATTATCAACTAAATGAGATGATGTCACAGTACTTCATCTATTCTCCGCTCACAGCTAAAAAAATAGGCTGTGAGTTTTTTTATGTTTACATTAATTTCAAAAATATTACATTTTTTATTTTCTAAATATTATAATAATGATAAAGTTAAATTAACATTTTTGAGAGGATGTACATACATGAACATGAAGGATCAGATGACAATTATAAAAAATGCTATAGCTGAAGTGTTAACAGGAAAAGAAGAACTCGTTGAATTAACGATGATATCGATCGTCAATAAAGGTCATTTACTCTTAGAAGACGTGCCCGGAACAGGAAAAACTGTGCTTGCTAAAAGCCTTGCTCGATTAATAGGAGGAGAATTTAAAAGAATTCAGTTCACACCCGATATCCTTCCCGCTGATATCACGGGCATACAGTTCTTTCATCCGAAACTTCAAGAGTTTGAGCTGCGTCCCGGTCCGGTTATGACTAACATCTTATTAGCAGATGAAATCAACCGTGCGACGCCTCGAGCACAATCCAGTCTATTAGAAGTGATGGAAGAAAGACAGGTTACGATCGATGGCGAAACCCTTCCTCTTCCGTCACCTTTCTTAGTTCTAGCAACACAGAACCCTATTGAATCTCACGGAACATTCCCCCTTCCTGAGGCCCAGCTTGATCGTTTTTTTATGAAACTGCCGTCTGGCTTTCCAAACTACGATCAAGAAAAAGAAATGCTTCACATGTATCGTAAAAATAACCCACAAGATTCTTTAGAACCTGTCTTCACTTTAGAAGATCTATTAGTCATGCAAGAAGAAGTAAAGCACATTCATGTTAGTGATAGTGTAGAGAATTATTTACTATCCATCGTTCATGCGACCCGCAGTCATGAATTTATTGAGAACGGTGTGTCTCCTCGTGGTACCCTTGCGTTCATGAGAGCTGCTCAAGGCGCTGCATATGTACAAGGAAGAACGTTCGTTACTCCAGACGATATCCAATTCGTAGCTCCTTATGTATTAACTCACCGACTCGTATTGACGATGGAAGGAACGATGAGAAAGACGAAAGACCAAGTGTTAAGTGAGATTCTTGAAGCTATTATTGTCCCTGTAGAATCTGAGGCAGGTAGATAACATGCAATGGAACAGCGAGGTGTGGATTAAATCCATCTTTCGGGCCTTGGTTATTTTCAGCCCATTAATACTTCTGATAGGTTTTTATCGTAATATTCCATTTCTGTTTTTATTAGGACTTGCGATCATATTTTTGTATGGAACGTTATTGCTGCAATCTAGGTCAGCAACAAAGGACATTATTTTAGATACTACTAAACAAGTTCATCGTTTGTTTCCAGGTGATACAGATCAGTTCAATGTGAAACTTGTTCATAAAGGCAGGTGGCCTTCTTATAGAGGAGAGCTCATCTTCACACACCGATCTCCGATTGAGGTCATAGGGCATGTTGAGTCCAACAATACTTCAAAAGGAAGAATTGAAGTTAAGCGTCATTTTGCACTCTATCGCCAAACAGCTTTTACACAAACAATACCTTTTACTGCTACAAGAAGGGGAACAACAAGAATTTCTAATCTGACGATTCAAGTACAAGATCCTCTTTCATTAAGTGGTCAAGCCTTGGCGTATAACGGTATATTTCCAACAGAAATTGTCGTTTACCCCAGGCCACTCCCTGTTCAACGCATTGAGCATCTGTTTTCCCAAGGCAGCGGTGAAGCTGTAAGACCTTTTGCATTATTTGAGAACGTCTCTCTTCCTGCAGGTAACCGAGATTATTCTCCAGGAGATTCTTTTCATAAAATACATTGGAAAGCTACAGCACGCTCAGGCTCGCTTCAAACGAAAGTTTTTGAAAAAACAGTTGTCTATCACTGGACATTTGTTTATACGATACTCCCTGACCATAAAGAGATGAAATCTTTTGAGGATATGGAGAACGAGATCAGTCACTTGGCATACATGTGTCAATTTGCAGCTGAAAAAGGAATTCCTTTTGAAGTGTTCATTAATTTTAAAGTTCCAGGTCCGATGGGGATGTATCATGTGCCAACTGGAAGCGGAGCGATCCACCTGAGCAGTATCCTTGAAGGTCTGGCGAGAATTGACCGATCTAATGTGATCGTGAAACCTCAGATCATGTGGAATAAGATGGACCGTAGTTTTGTAGGCACGAGTCCTTTCGTCATCTTTTTAGGCCATATTCCTACGGACCAAAATTCTCAAATCTTAATAAAGAAATGGTCTAGATCAGGTGGAAGAACCTTTTATGTCGAACATAACGAAGAACATGCCATACTGATGCCATATCTTTCATTGGAGGTCGCTTCATGCTAAAGAAAAATCAGCAGTTTTCTCTTTATGGATTGAACGTAACCTTTGATGCGATGCTTGTATTTATATTCTTGACCATCTTTTCAGGAGGTGCAACGTGGCTTGAATTCGTATGGTTCACGTCAAACCTCATTCCAATTATCGCAGTGAGCGGAGCTTTATACCTTTACAAACCTAACTTAAATAAAATCACACTTCTTGCTGTTGTGATCTTATCATCACTGTTGTTTTGGTATATGACTTCTTCTCTCCTATTATCCATTCTGATTTCAATCGTCCTTATGTGGAGAAGCACAGAAAATTGGAATGATCCTTTTAAGACAGATCTTGAATTAATTTTTGGTCTTGGCACAGTGTTAACATTCATTCTTTCGCTCTTTTTTAAAGATGGCTACACCGTCATATATGGAGCAATCTGGACACAATTTATGCTCATGTTGCTCATTAAAATGACTCTGCACTATTTTAAGAATGATTCTATTCAGATCGTAATGAAGGATTTTGTTGTTCCCTTAACGCTAGTTGGGGTTAGCGGGGTGATCCTTGCTGTATTAGGACCGTTAAAAATCTTACTTTATTGGATTTTAGACGGTGTATTCTTCATTTTGTATTATATTTTGGCGGTTCCTCTTTGGCAGTTGATTTCCCTTCTTCCCCCATTAATCCAAATGCTTAAAAAATTGTTTAACACAAAAGAAGGCGGGAAGATGGAATTGGGTAATAAGACAGAGGATGTAGTAGAACAACGTCCTGAAACACTGGCGGAAACTCCGATGCTTCTATACATAACAATTGCGATTCTTATCATCATCGTCATTTTCTTTCTTTGGAAAAAGAGGAATGTATTCAATAATCAGTCCAGCCTATTGCTTAACGGAAACATTTCAGTTCTTGATAGTTCATATGCAAACAGCCAGTTGATCGGCAAAAAAAGGTGGCTGCAGTCCAAAGACAGAACTAGAAAGAAATTTTTACAATTTGAAAAAACATTGGATAAGAAGGGATTCGGAAGAGAGCCTGGTGAATCCGCGGTGAACTGGTTTCAAAGACTTGAACTCTGCGGAAAAGATGCAGATTCTGTTCTAGCTACATACGAAAAAGTACGTTACGGAGAAGAGAGCATTTCTGATCAGGAATACAATCAGTATGTAAGTGCATTGAAAAAATTCGAGAAGTCGGATCACTTGAAGAAGCCGAAATAAGACGGCTTCTTTTTTCTGTTCATACTACTTCATTTAATATAGACTAATAATATATAAATAGTCGGATTTCTAACATACAAGGAGGATATTATGACAAAAAAAATATATGTGATTCATGAGAATAGTGAATGGACTGCTCCGTTATTCCAACGTTTTGAAGAGCTCGGTCTCCCTTATGAAGATTGGCATATGAAAAAAGGACACATAGATCTGACAGAGGCTCCACCACAAGGCATCTTCTATAACAGAATGAGTGCCTCTTCTCATACGAGAGGACACAGATATGCGCCTGAATATACGTCAGCAGTACTGTCCTGGCTTGAGAGTTATGATCGAAAAGTATTTAACGACTCAAGAGCGCTTCAGCTTGAGATCAGTAAAGTGAAACAATACAGCGCATTAAAAGCCTTTCATATACCTGTTCCCCGAACGATTGCCGCTTACGGAAAAGATGAGCTGCTACACGCTGCTACGAAATTTAACGGCCCTTTCATCACGAAACACAATCGTGCGGGTAAAGGTCTTGGGGTTCAATTGTTTCAAACGCAGAATGCACTAGAAGCTTATGTACTGTCGGAAAATTTTGATGAATCCATCGACGGAATCACTCTTTTGCAAGATTATATCGAAGCTCCAGAACCTTATATCGTGCGTTGCGAATTTATTGGTGGCAAGTTTCTATATGCCGTTCAAGTGAATACTTCTGATGGATTTGAACTTTGTCCGGCTGATGCTTGCCAGATTGGTGATCAGTTCTGTCCGATTACAGACCAGCCAGAGAATCTAACACCAAAGTTTAAGATTCTTAAAGACTTTGTTCTACCAAATCAAGAAAGTTATGAAGCGTTCTTAGACGCAAACGGGATTACGTTTGCCGGTATTGAGATCATTACGGACAAGAGCGGAAACGTATATGCGTATGATGTAAACACGAATACAAACTACAACCGTGATGCTGAAGCAGAGGCAAATATATATGGCATGAAGGCGATCGCGGAGTATTTAAGTAAAGAATTATAATAAAAAGGTGAGGGTCATCTCAAAATATGCCCTCACCTTTTTATTAAGTTATTAAGTATGATCCACAACTGTAGGAGTCTGATTTAAACTCTCCCATAGATAATACGTGATATATGTACGCCACGGTGTCCAATCCTGGGCAAGCACCCTTACCTCTTCTTCTGATGGTTGCTCAGCTAACTTCCAAACTTGACGGATGGCATTTCTTAATCCAATGTCTGCAGCAGGCAGTACATCCGTTCTTCCCATACCAAAGATTAAAAGACATTCGATCGTCCATTTCCCTATCCCTCTTATAGGCAACAGCGCTTTCATCACTTCTTCATCTGACATATTCCATAAGCTTCCAAAATCAATAGTTCCGTCTGAGATCAGCTTTGCCAGATCGATAATATACTCTGCTTTTCTCTGACTGAATTGAAGCTCACGAAGGTCTTCATACTTAAGCTTTGAGACAGATGTAGGAGTTGGAAAGACTTGATATGTATCTCCTTCTACCTCCACCTTATCTCCAGCAAGCTCAATCAGGCGTTCGGTCAAGGTTCCAGCAAAAGTTAAATTTACTTGTTGACCGATAATAATCTTTACAATGGATTCAAACAGATCAGTGTCTGTAAGAAGTTTTAATCCTTTAAAACGTTGTAGTACTCCATCCAATTTCTCGTGTTCACAAAAGTGGTTATAAAGAGGCGACAAATCGACTTCAGTTGAAAACAGTTGTTGAATTTTTGTCTTAACTGCATCCTCAGATACTCGACCATTTAAAGGTATTGCCTGACAGTTCAGAATAGGACTAGTAACAGTTCCGCTCGATACTACTTTTACAAAGCAAGAAATTTCTTCTATCCTGATTATTTTTTCGTATTCTGTGAATTGTTCATTGAGTTTTAAGACATGAGTTTTTCCTGTAACAGTAAGTCGTTGCATCATCTTTTGGAAATCGAACGGTGGTTTCGGTTTTATATCAAACTTCATCCTTACACATCCTTTTCTATGAACGCTCCTTACCTTCTTCTCGTTCATCATCTTTGTCTTCATTTTTTAAGTATGGGTTATCGTCCAACTGATCGATCGTATGTTTATAAGAATACCCTTTTGTAATGGCCGCAGCGAATATAATTACCACAAAGAGAATGATAACGAGTGTAATTAAAATTGATATGGTTAATGTGCTCATACTGACTCCTTACCAAAACTGATTTTACTTGTATAATAGCACATTTTTCCATGAAGCAAACTTAGTACCCATCGTGTTAGTAAGATGAAAAAAGCAGCTATGCCGATGGTAGGCATAACTGCTTAAAAGAAGTATGATCTATTTTTCTTCAAATTTTTCATGCATGACAATGCGATTAACATCAAAACGTTCTGTTGGCTTAGCAGGACCGTCAGCATATCCTAATGTAATCATCATTACAGGAATGAATCGTTCTGGAATTCCAAGAGCAGGCACAATAGCAGCATGATCGAACCCTGTCATCGGGCATGAATCAATTCCAACAGCTTTAGCAGCAAGCATGAGCTGCATCGCGCCGAGTGATGCATTTTTCAGAGCTTCTCTCTCACCAATCGCACGACCTTGTGAATAGGCAGAGTTAATATTTTTTAGTAACATATTCCTTGCTTCTTCTGGTGCTTTTTCAAATACTTCTGCAGCTACTTTATCTGCTTCAGTATCTCCTAAGACTACAACAACAGCAGATGCATCTAACACATGCTTTTGATTATAAGCAATCGGGAAAAGTTTCTCTTTTTGTTCTTGAGAGGTTACTACAATAAAACGCCAGTGCTGCAGGTTCCATGCTGATGGAGCTTTCCCTGCCATCTCAAAAATCTTGTGAAGTGTTTCGCTCGGGATTTCTTTACCTTTTTGATACAAACGGACAGAAGATCGTTCTTCCATGACTTTAAATGTTTCGTTCATCTCTTCCACTCCCTATTCCGTATTCTAATGATTTTTCTCTATAAAATAACGAGGTGCCACGTTTCGTTGACACCTCGTTACTATGCCACCAATTATAGTGGGTTATCAGTTGAAGTCAAAAATTATGCATTGCGTTTCGCTGATACTAATTCTTTAGCTAATTCAGTCGCTCTTTCTCTTGCATCAGCCAAAATTTCTTCTGCACGGTCTGGTGCTGCTGCCATACCTTCTGTAAAGACATGATGATAATCAGTAATTCCGATAAATGCCATCACACCTTGAAGGTATCCGTTCGTGAACTCAAAAGCTTGAGCAGGACCTTCTGAATATACACCACCACGTGATTGAACGTGAACAGCAGTCTTCCCGCCTAATAATCCAGCTGGACCGTTTTCTGTGTATTTAAATGTCTTACCCGCCATCACGACATTATCGATATACGCTTTAAGCATTGGAGGGTAACTCAAGTTCCACATTGGTGTGTTAAAAACATACATATCGGCTGAAAGGAATTGTTCTAAAATTTCGCCCATACGGCTCGTTTTTTCAACTTGCGATGGAGAAAGCTCTTGTCCTGCAGCTAATTTGCCCCAAGCATCTAAAACATCTGCATCAATGAACGGGATGTTCTCTTCATAAAGATTTACTGTTTCGATTTCTACGTTTTCATTTTGATTAGAAAGTTCGTTTAAAAAGTGACGTCCTAGGCGAAGTCCGAACGATTGATCCATTGGTTTTGGGTTAGAGTTAATATAAAGTACTTTCATTTTGTTTCTCTCCTTTAATGTCTGTTGTAATTAGTGATTAACTTCTCTTTAGTAAGTTGATTCCTTTACATCATAATTCCGTAACTTACTTTTGTCAAGAACTAAACTTTTAATTATTATCATAATTTTTTTTAGTTATTTTTTCCATTAAAAAACGCTTTCTAGCTAATAGCTAGAAAGCGATAAGGGGGAGCGAAGTTTATCGTTCCGTTAAAAGGAACTTGTACCTTTATAAAAATTATATTCTTCAAGGCCGTCAAAACATTGCAAACGGTCCCCGATTGTTAATCCAAAATCAATATACGCATGGCTCTTTGCAGTTAACAGATTCTTATCTTCAACAATCTGTTTTGATTGATACGTTCCATTCAACCAACTGTTTGTTTTAGCAAATTCATCTTCACGTAAAGAAACAGTATATGACCTGCCGTTCAATATACCCGCTCGTCCTAAAATAACTGCACCGTTTCCAATAGCTGCAATCTTAATATTCTCTCTGTTGAATACTTGCAACAGATGCAGAAGTCTCGGATTTCCTTGTGTGAACGCTTGTTTTCCACCAGGAATAACGAGCATCTCATAATCAATAGGACTAATATTCTTCATCTTGATCGTAGGCTGCATCAGTAAACCACATTCACTAGTAACAGTTCCTGGCAACAGCGAGAAAGGTAGCACTTCATACTTTTTACCGATAATAGATAAAGTCGTCATAACTTCAACTTCTCTAAATTGTGGATACAAATAAACAAGTACTTTCTTTTTCAATGGTATTCACCCGTTCCTGTTACTTTTCTACCCTTCTTGCAGGGAAGAGGGTGTATAATTATTGTAACAGGATGCCGACTTGCTTTGTATTGGGAAAATTGAAGGAGAACATGTGCTTTCTTTTTAGTAAAATACAAGCAGTTTTCCCAACTTATTAGATAGAATTGATAGGTTATCTATACAACATCTTGTTCAAGTGAGGTTATTTTCTGGTTAGAATGTAGGACTTTACGATTTAAATATGCGATTGAAAAGGAAACTAGAAACAGAAAACTTACTAAAACATACGTCTCTCGAACTCCAAATTCCTCTGCAAACCAACCGAGTAATAATGTCGCTATTCCAAATGTCCCATACACGAGTGTCCCATGAGATGCATACACTTTAGCTAGCTGTTTATCTCTATAGGATTCTTGGATCAATGTATTTTGGGAGACATCTCTTGCCATCTGTGGAAACCCAAAGATGAAAGACACAAATAAGGCAATCCAGGCTGATGAAGTTAAACCGAACCACACATTAAGCAACATCAAACAGACCGTTGATGCCATAATGACATAGCCCAGATATGATTCCATCCACTTAGAGAACCGGTATACTACAAGACCCGCTACCATCATTCCTGCAAAAAAAGACGCATTGATGTAACCCCACCACGCTTCTCCCTTTCCTATCGCTGTTTCAACATAGACGTAAAGAATTGCTGCGATCCAAACTCCATGACCGAAGTTTTCAAGTATATCCATAACTGTTAAAGTCGTAAGTTTTTTTGATTGAAAGATCAGTTGCCAACCTTCTTTCATCGCTTTCCACTTTGATTCTTGCGGTCGAACGTTCTCCTTTTCGCTAACCTTTATTTGTATTGTAAGAATGGTTGCAGCAACAAATAAGCCAAAAGTTACCCATAGCATATTTTGTTCCCCCCACATCACCAATAGAACACTGCCGAGTGGCCATGATAAAAGCATAGAAGTCTGGTTGGCAATACTGATGAAACTGTTTGCTTTTACAAGCTCATCACTTTCTACAAGATCAGGAACCATTGATCTTCGGGCAGGGTTTCCGAGACCCTCGAGAAGAGAGATGACCACGATCAATACATATAAAAGGGTAAATGTTATAGCGGTATGTATACCATATAAACCGAGTAAACATAAACAGAATAACAATGCTGTTTTGAGGATGAGTGTATGGCTCAACAAACTCGTTCGTTTGTACTTTTCGATGAATAGAGGGGCAATAAAACCTGATACGAGCAATGACATCGTCTTTGCAAATGGAATAAGAGACATGTGGAGAACAGATCCTGTTTCATTATATACAAGCGTAATCAGACAAATAATATAGAGGATATCTCCTAAATTCCCGAGCGTCTGTCCGCTCCATAAAAAATGAAAATAGCGGTTAGCTTTGATCATAAGTACACTTCATCCTTTTTATGGTAATGTAAACCTAACAAAGTGTATCACATGACAGGTGATTAAGTCTTTAACGGTGTTTGAGTAGATGTTGAGGTTGTAGATTTAGTGTGGGGGATTGTAATTTTCGGGGATCGATCATAAATCCTGAGAATCGATCAAATCCCTAAATAACAGAAATCCGTCATTGTCGTAGCAAAAAATTCCCTTCAAAACCCTCACTGCACTTCTCTATCTATAACAAACCATAAAAGCACTCAAAAAAAGCTGGCCCATATATAGGCCAGCGAACACAATCACATTATTTATGTCCTCTTCCTTTTGTAAGATGGCATGGTACTCCTTTACCCATAGCTCCTGGCTGTGACATGCGTTCCATGTAAGCCAACCCTCTTACGCATTGGGTTTTACAGGCGATGCAAGTTTCACTTGTAACCATCTTTTGTGTGTGCTGGTATTTATTAACCTGACTGTCATATTTATTTTTTGTTGTTTTCTTTGCATTTTTTTTAGCCATGAATGTGCCCTCCCCCTGAATCCTAAACCCAGTGTATGTAGGAAGAGAGGCTTTTGACATACATAAAAATAAAAAACTACCCTATGTACAGGTAGTCTTCATCATGTGCGATTTCATATTGAACGCTTTGCCGTTCAGCGAGTGACATGATATAGTCACTGTCTGATTTGTCATACGCTAATAAAAACTCGTGCAATGGCATGTTGTATTTGTTCCAGACCACTTCCATCAGCCACTTTTGACTGATCATAAAGTACTCACCATTATAACGATCAACTTTTATGGTATTGCCTACATACATCCATAACACTCCCTTTCAAAGAGGTTAAATATGCATTAGGTCTTACGGTGTAACTCCATTATATTCCTTTTGTCAGAAAAGTCAAAAAGTAATAGTATGCATATATATTATACGGGTACATTTACTACTTGACGCAAATAGTGGCAAAGAAATTCTAGCCGTACTTGGGAAGACTAGACATAACAATAAATTGAGATAAAATTTATAGTAGAATACGTCTCATGACCTATGACAAATAAACCATAATATGGTAACCTCAATAAGGTGTATTTTAAAACGTGTAAAACCTTTCAAAACGGGAATATGTTATTAAGCTGATGATATAGATAAAGGAGTAGTTCGTATTGCGTATTATAAAAGAGAATATTTTAGCATTATGTCTCCTCCTCTCTATCCCTTTACTGAATATTATCTATCAAGTATTAAATCATGGGGAACGCGGGGCGAGGCAACTTATTACAGCAGTGGATCACCAAATCCCATTTGCAGAAATTTTTATTGTACCATATATCCTTTGGTACGCTTTTATTTTTCTTATGTTTGTTTATTTTTGTTTTTATGACAGAGCCATTTACTATCGGACCTTATTAAGTTTTTGTGTTGGAATGCTTGTATGTTATGTAATATATTTCTTTTTTCAAACCACTGTTCCCCGTCCTGAATTAGTTGAAGGGGGTATTCTCACCAAGATGGTTCAGTATGTTTATGGTGCTGACCAACCGTTCAACTGTTTTCCGAGTATTCATGTTTTGAGTAGCTATCTCATGATATTGGGTATACGTCATAGTAAGATGTGGACGATCAAGAAAGATATCATTGTATCAACGATTGCATACAGCATTATTTTGTCGACACTATTCGTCAAACAGCATGTTGTATTGGATGTAGTTGCTGGGATTTTATTAAGCAGTCTCCTATTTAAATTGTTCTATTATCTTGAAGCTGAAACGGTATTCAGCTTTTTCAAACGAATGTTCAAGACAAAACTTCAAAGCACAGAAAAAAGTTAAAGAAAAAAAACTGCTTTTATAAGCGGTTTTTTTTTGTGGCTTTAA
Organism: Fictibacillus nanhaiensis; assembly: GCF_049537595.1. Taxonomy (GTDB): domain Bacteria; phylum Bacillota; class Bacilli; order Bacillales; family Fictibacillaceae; genus Fictibacillus; species Fictibacillus nanhaiensis_F. Next base: position 229,044 of record NZ_JBMULM010000002.1, on the reverse strand, counting down.
ATGGTTCATAACTGTTTTCTATGTACAGACATAACTTGGGCTTGGAGAAAATATGAATAACATGGGAAGGAGTGATAATATGAGCGAATATCAGTTACATTCGCAGGATCTGAATCGCACTGACAGTATGCATCAGATGTGTAAGCAGCACATGTATTATCATGTAACGATTAAAACCCGTGACGGGCAAGAAATTGAAGGTATCATTACCGATCTAGACAAGAAAAATGTGTATATGATGGTTCCGCAAAACATGATGCCAGTTGAAGAAGAGCAAGAGAGTCTTCAATCTACACAACAGTCTCCAAATCCCCAACAACAATCTCAGCAAGTTCAACAAAGATCTCAGCAAAATCAGCGACAATGGTATGGTAATCCTTATTATCGAAGATATTATCGTCAGATTTTCCCATTAGCATCCTTAGTAGCTTTGTCCTTATACCCTTATTATCCACCTTATCCATATCCTTATTATCCACCCTACCCATACCCTTACTATTAGAAGACCGCCTGAAACAGTCAGGCGGATTTTTTTATGATTTCAATTAGGAAAAATCGGGAAGTGTACATAAGTCATATTAATTAGGGAGGTAATATAATGGCTAACGTTTTGGTTGTATATTATAGTTCTTATGGTCATATTCATGAGATGGCACTAGCAGCATCAGAAGGTGTAAAGCAAGTTGACGGTACCGAAGTTAAAGTTGTAAAAGTTCCTGAATTTGAAGTCACAAAAAAATATATGTCTCAACAAGATGCTTATGTAAAAGCTCAAGAAGCACAGGTTGATATTCCTGAAGTTACACTCGATGATTTAAAATGGGCAGACGGAATAATCTGGGGAATTCCGACACGATATGGGATGATGCCAGCACAGATCAAACAATTGCTCGATTCTGCGGGCAGTCTTTGGGCGAATGGCGATTTAGAAGGTAAACCGACGGCTGTAATCACGAGTTCTAATACGATTCATGGCGGACAAGAATCTACTGCGATCACTTCTTTCGTTCCACTCATGCACTTTGGAATGATTTATGTAGGTCTTCCATATGGAGAAAATCCAGAACAGATGACATCAGATGGCATCGGTGGTTCACCGTACGCGGCGTCGACTGTCGCTGGAGCAGATGGTAGTCAACAGCCTCAAGATGCAGAAAAAACAATGGCATCTCGTTTAGGAAAACGTGTGGCAAAAGTAGCAAAAGCACTTAAAGGAAACTTATAGAATCTATATAAAGAGCCCCTCCAGATAGAGGGGCTACTGTAAAACCGGTTGATTATTTTCACCGGTTTTTCCTTTTTCTCAAAAGAGCAAATCCAACATTACTTTACGTCATACCCTTGCTCTTCAATCGCTTCACACATTTCAGCTTCTGTAACTTTCGAGGAATCCAATTCAACTTCCACTTTTCCTGATTCTAAGTGAACTACGACGTTTTTTACTCCATCCAGTTCATTCAGTGCATTCGTTACCGCTGCTTTACAATGTCCACACGTCATACCTTCTACATTTAGTGTTTTTGTTTCCATCATCTTTTCCTCCTAAATATTTTATAAGTTGATTCGTTTTAAACGCAATGCGTTCGTTACAACAGATACAGAGCTAAAAGCCATAGCTGCTCCGGCAACCCAAGGTTCAAGGAGACCAAATGCAGCTATCGGAATACCTGCTGTATTGTAAAACAGTGCCCAAAATAAATTTTGCTTAATGTTCCGCATTGTCTTTCGGCTTAATTCTATCGCTTTAGGAATATGATTTAGATCCCCGCCAACAAGCGTAACGTCAGCGGCTTCGATCGCTACATCTGTTCCTGTTCCAATTGCCATACCGATATTAGCCGTCGCAAGTGCTGGAGCATCATTGATCCCATCACCTACCATCGCTACTGTTTTTCCCTTATCTTGAAGTTCTTTCACGATACGGGCTTTATCTTCCGGTAAGACTTCAGCGAATACCTCTTTAATACCTAGTTCGTGTGCGATCGCAAGTGCTGTTCTTTTGTTATCACCTGTGATCATATACACATCAATACCCTGATCGGTTAACGAGCTAATCGCATTTTTTGATGTTTCTTTTACCGTATCAGCAACAGCTACAATCAGAACGAGCTCTCCATCTACCGCTCCAAGCATGGCTGTTTTTCCTTCGTTCTCATACGCTTCAAGCAGTGATTCGTGCTCTTTGTATTCCACATCTTTTTCTTTCATAAGCTTTCTCGTGCCGACGAGTACGGTTTTTCCACTCACGACGGTTTCAATACCGTGGCCCGGAATAGCATGAAAAGACTCCGTTTCAATGGATGGTATATTCTGCTTTTTACCGTACTCAACAATGGCTTCCGCTAAAGGGTGTTCAGAGCTTTTTTCTGCGGAAATCACATGAGATAGGAAACCTTCTTTTAACTCTGTGAGATCTGTCACTTCTGGTTTTCCTTTTGTAACCGTTCCTGTTTTATCAAGGAGTACCGCATCAATTCTTTGAGCACCTTCTAGATACTCTCCACCTTTGAACAAGATACCCTGCTCTGCTCCTTTACCCGTTCCAACCATAATGGATGTCGGTGTTGCTAGACCCAGTGCGCATGGGCAGGCGATCACTAAAATGGCAATGCTGACTTCAAGTGCTTGTGGCAGGTTTCCTGAATCAACAAGAAAATACCAAGCCATAAAGGCAAGTATGGCAATCCCTACTACAATCGGCACGAAAATCCCAGAGATATAATCAGCCATACGTTGTATAGGTGCTTTTGATCCTTGAGCTTCTTCAACAATCTTTATGATTCCAGCTAGAGCCGTTTCTTTCCCTACCTTTTTAGCTTCCATACGGAGAGTACCGTTCTTGTTGAGTGTAGCTCCAATAACGAAATCACCTTCTGCTTTTTCAACAGGAATCGCTTCGCCTGTAATCATACTTTCATCAACGGCCGAATTTCCAGAGAGCACGGTACCATCGACTGGTATTTTTTCACCCGGTTTAATAAGCAGCGTATCTCCAACTACCACTTGATTTAGAGGAATCCTCTCTTCACTTCCATTTCGAATGACAGTTGCTTCTTTTGCCTGCAGATTCAATAGTTTTGAAATGGCTTCTGTTGTTCTACCTTTTGCAAGAGTCTCGAAATATTTTCCGACTAAGATTAGTGTGATTAAAACAGCGCTCGTTTCAAAATACAGTTGTGGCATATATTCTGGATTGCCGATCGTTTTTATGGCTTCAACGACGCTATAAAAAAATGCAGCAGACGTTCCTAGTGCAACAAGAACATCCATGTTCGCACTCTTATTTCGAAGTGCTCGATATGCGCCTACATAAAACGGACCTCCGATATAAAATTGGACAACTGAAGCGAGAAGAAGTTGAAACCAAGGGTTCATTAAAACAGAAGGCATGGGCAAACCAAAATCCCAAGGCATATGAGCAATCATTGTGTATAGAAGTGGAAGAGACAAGATTACAGAAAGAATTAACTTTCTTTTTTTTGACGTGATCTCTTCTTCCTTCTTTGTCTTTTTTGTTTCCCGATCTTGTTGAGTAGACGCATGATACCCAAGTTTTTTTATCTTGTTTATCACATCATCTACCGAAATGATTGAAGGATTATATTCTATTGATCCTGTTTCATTCGTTAAGTTAACAGTGGCACTAGAGATACCTTCCATGCGCTTTAAACTTTTTTCAATACGTGTAGAGCATGCTGCACAGGTCATACCTGAGATATCAAGATCCACTTTTTCTTTAACTACTCCGTATCCTAGCTTCTCAATTTTTTGTTCGATCTCTTTAAGACTGATCGTTTCAGGATCAAACGTTACAGAGGCTTTTTCCATGGCTAAATTGACGTTAACATCAACATGATCCATTTTGTTCAACACTTTTTCAATGCGAGTTGAACAAGCTGAGCATGTCATCCCCGTGATTCCTAGATTCACTTTCTTTTCGCTCATGGTCTTCACCTTCTTTTAAGATTTAGAGAATTGTTTAATGACTCTCATCAATTCTTCTATAGAGTCTTCCCCATCACCAGATTTAATCGCATCAGCTACACAATGCTGAGTGTGACTTTCCATCAATTGAAAACCCACTCTTTTTAAACCTGCTGTAACAGCTGAAATCTGAACAAGAACATCAATACAATATCGATCATCTTCGATCATTTTTTGTAGACCACGAACTTGGCCCTCAATCTTTTTTAAACGCTTGTTTAAATCTTGTTTATCACTCTCACAGCGATGTGTTTTTTGTTCCATATGTTTCATCCCTTCGTTTTGGATGTTTGTAAAATTAGTATATACCATACCCCCCTATAGTATCAAATGATATGATTAGTTTCTTCGTTTTGTTACAAAAATGTATATACCTACTAACGCCGCAACTCCTAAAATGATCTTTCCTTCTGTATTCCATTCCGTTACGCTATACACCGAATATGCTTCAATCACCAATGCTGGTAACTTCCCTAAGGAGCTGGCTACAACAAAAGTCCACGCTGAAACAGCCCCGATTGCACTAGCAAACGTAACGAATCCTGATGGGACAAATGGCAACAATCGAAGTGAAAGGATAAGGATGAATGCTTCCTTCCCTCTTGCATCTAACAACCTTACCACCCTGGGGTACCCTTTAAGCTTCTCTCTAGAAACTTCTTTAAATCCTTTTCTATATAAAAGAAAGGCTACCATGGCTCCTAATGCCTCTCCAATAAATGAAAGAATAGTTCCATACCAAAACCCAAAGAATATCAGATTTGCAGCTGTTATAAAAACAGTAGGAACAACACCTAAGATTCCAATTAATATATTTAGTCCTAGTGAAATCATAATCGCCCATTCGCTATATTCTTGGAAAAATTGAATAACCGTTTCTGACATGAGTTGCGTCCTCCTTAAAAAAACCTCATACCCCTTCATGGTACTAAAAAAGCCATGCTGCTGCATGGCTTTTTACGTTCATTATTTTCTATTATGAAGCAGGACAGTTAAACTGATCAATGTTACAAGTATTGTAGCACCCATGTCAGAAAGGATTGCAATCCAAAGTGTGAGCCATCCCGGAATCGTAAGCAACAGAGCTAATAACTTCAACCCAAGTGATAATCCGATGTTCCATTTGATAATCTTATTTACTTTCCTTGATACTTGCACAGCATCTGGAAGTTTTCCTAAATGATCTTGCATGAGTACAATATCTGCTGTTTCAATCGCACTATCTGTTCCTTTTCCCATCGCTATACCGAGGTCAGCCGTAGCAAGTGCGGGTGCATCGTTGATTCCATCGCCAATCATAGCCACTTTTCCATTCTTCTTAAGCGATTTCACCTTATTCACTTTATCCTCTGGCAACAACCCGCCGAAGAAAGAAGACACCCCCGTTTTTTTTGCAACTTTATCTGCAACAATTGGGTGATCACCAGTCAACATGACCGTTTCTTTTATTCCTTTTTCATGAAGTAGAGAGATGATATCAGGACTTTCTTTTCTAATTTCATCTGCAATAGCAAACACACCGAGAATTTCCGTGTCACTGGCAACAAGAACGATTGTATTACCCTCTTCTTTATAGAGATTGATAATATTTTTTACGTCCTCACTCGCTTCTGTACTGCCAATTATTTTTTCGTTTCCTAGCCTATAGGTTTTATGATCGACTACTGCTGTAATTCCTTGCCCACTAACTGTTGTGATTTCATCTGCTTTAACTTCTTCTGTCCCCATCTCGCGGCACTTTGCAACTACTGCTTTGGCGAGAGGATGAGATGATGAGCTTTCAATTGCATAAGCGACTTTGTAAAAGTCAGGATGAAACGCTTTTTCCGCCACAACATGAGGTTCTCCGAGTGTAAGTGTGCCTGTTTTATCAAAAGCAATGATATTTATCTTACCGAGCTGTTCAAGATAGGCTCCACCTTTAATCAAAATCCCGTTTCTTGCATTGACTGTAATCCCAGAAAGGATCGCGATCGGTGATGAAAGAATAAGCGCACAGGGACAGCCGACGATCAATACCGCAAGTCCTTGGTAGAACCATTCACCCCACGAATCATTAAATATAAGTGGTGGGACTAACATAACTAGTGCAGAAACAACCATAATGATCGGTGTGTAATAGTTTGCAAACCGATTGATGAAAAGCTCCGTTGGCGTTTTGGATTCTTGGGCATCCTGAACGAGAGCCAGTATTTTAGAAAGTGCTGACTGATTATAAGTCTTCGTTATTTTCACATGAAGTACACCTTCATTATTGATGCTTCCACCAAATACGGTCTCTTCATCTTCTTTTTCAACCGGAAGTGATTCACCCGTGATCGCTGCTTCGTTCACAGAGCTTTTTCCATAGACTACGACGCCGTCTGATGGAATCTTTTGCCCCGTTTTTACGAGTACTATATCATCCACTGCCAATTCTTCAATCGATATGACTTCTGTCTTCCCGTTTCTTAACAGAAGCGCTTCTTTCGGTGCTACCTTTAAAAGGGATTCCATCGAGCGTCTTGCTTTTTCCATTCCGTAAGATTCAAGCAGTTCATTAATGCCAAAAAGGATAGCCACAAGTGCAGCTTCTTTCCATTCTCCGATGGCAACCGCACCGACTAAAGCGACTGTCATTAAAGTGTTAATATCAAATTTAAACTTCGTCAGGTTTCGAAGACCTTTTAAAAACGTTGAGTAACCAGAAGAAATCGTTGCAACAGCATAAAATATAATGGAGACATACGTATTGTTCAACATATGTTCTGTTATAAGTGCTGCTATAAAGGAAGCAACTGATACATACAACCCGATCATTAACCAATTTGGACCTGTAGGCTCTCCATCTGACTCAAAACGTACATTTTCAGTCGAAAGGATAGAACGTACTTTGTCCATGTCCATTTTTTCATCTAAAACAATTTTACTTGAATTAAATTGTACTTTTGCTCGCTCTCCCCCAGGAAGTTGTTGGATCTGTTCTTCAAGCTTTAATGCACAATGGCCACAAGATAATCCGGTGATCTTATGCTCTTTCATTTTGCTCCCTCCTTTCTAGTCGTGTCTCGCATGGTGTATAGATTGATGCAGAAGGGTCATCACATGCTCGTCATCTATTGAGTAAAATAGTGTTGTTCCAGCGCGCCTGAATTTTACAAGTCTTAAATTTTTTAAGAAGCGCAATTGATGAGATACGGTAGACTGCATAAGTGACAGTTCTTCAGCAATTTCAGAAACATTGCATTCTCTCTCCCCTAAAAGATGCAAAATTCGAATTCGGGTTGGGTCCGAAAGTGCTTTAAATGTTTGAGATACGATAAATAGTGTTTCCTCATCGAGGTGTTCGTATTTGTTTTGTTGGTCAGACATGAAAACAGCCCCCTAAATTCCGGCTTTGTTTATTATATGAACATATGCTCATATATGTTACTTAGAGTGTACCTAAAATTTTGTAATTGTGCAAAACAAAAAGAAGCTAGATTTCTCAGCTTCTTTTAAGCCTTACTTATTTCATTTCTTTTAAATCGTTGCTTTCTTCCATATGTCAGAGAACGCCACACCCATTCAAGCGGTCCCATGTAATACCTACGCATCCACCACTTTGAAAATAGAACTTGGATAGAAAAAATAACACAAGCAAAGATGACACCAACAAATGGTCCGAATTCACCATACAGACCTAATCCATAACTATAGAAGATTGTTGTCGCAATTATCGATTGAGTTAAATAATTGGTAAAAGCCATCCGCCCTGTAAATTGAAAGTAGTTAAACAAACGTTTACATTTTCCGCTTCGATAAAGAAGAACGATGCTGCAAATATAGAAGATGCTCATCATCGCACCCCCAAATTCGTATCCCCATGACATCGCAGTTTCATAGCGCCAATCTTCCCCTTTAAAAGGAAAGAAGATAACAGCGAGTAATTTACTGCCGGGACCAAGGATCAATGTTAACAGCCAAATTTTCCATAAGCCTCTGTTCGTGAATGTTCTTTTCTTAGCTGCATAGGCACCGAATAAAAACATCGGCAAAAGTCCCGCTATAAAAAAGAGAAAGTAACGATTCAAATCTCCCCATTCATGAATTCTTTCCTTCATGATCTCAAGGTATGTACCATCGCTATACACTTCAATGGATTGAACGATCTCTTGTTCATTGAGCTCATTTTGTGTGCTCTGATAGGTTATCGCTGCGCCACTACTCCAATAATCATACGTCAAGGTTGTCATGAATAAACTGTAAACCGTTATCAACACGAATCCAGATATAATTAATACTTTCTTATTTAAACGATAGAAAATCAACATGAGTAATCCTACTATTGAGTACATAATCAAAATATCACCGTACCAAAAAAACAGAACATGTAGGATCCCAAAAAGAAGTAGAACAAACTGTCGTCTTAGAAAAACAGGAACAAACCTCGTATTTTTTGCTGCGGCTCTTTCTGCCATCAAAACGATACCAAACCCAAATAAAAAGGAAAACATCGTTATAAAGTTTCCTTGAACAAAAAACTCTAACAGCACATTTGTCCAAACGTTATACGGCTCGTCAAAATACTCATAACTTAACGCACGAATCGGTGAATCAGGTCCTGAAAATGACTTCATATTTACAAGTAAAATGCCAAAAACGGCTATACCGCGCATGATATCTAACGATTGAATCCGTTCTTGATCTCCGACTGGCTTCCAATTCATGATGAACCCCACTGAAATTTTTTTTTCATGATTCCACTCCCTTTGGTTTATTTTACCGCAAATAGGCAAAAAAGTTAGAATATGAGTCATTATTTGCTATTCTATAAAGAACAGATCAAGGATTTGGGAAGGATGAAAGCGGTTTTGAAAAAATATACCTTAACGGTCGTTTCGATTGTCTCTATTTCAGCTACGCTTTTATGGCTGTTTGGCTTAGGCTGGACGTTACAAGATCAGCTCTCAGCTAATGAAAAAGTTATGCAGCTCAAAGAAAAAACAGAATCCACTTCAACAAAAAAACAAGACGGAACACTTACGATCTTTGCATTAGGAGATTCTTTAACTCGTGGAACGGGTGACGCTGACGGAAAAGGTTATACCGGCTATCTCACTGAGCGCTTAAAAGAAAAAACAGATCAAGATATTAATCTGCTTAACACTGCTATTAAAGGAGAAACATCTAGAGGTCTTCTTAAGCAGCTTCAACAAAGTGAGATCCAGCGTCAAGCCAAACAAGCAGATGTTATTGTGATGACGATTGGCGGGAATGATCTTTTTCAGCAAGGAGCAGCACTTGAGAACTTAGACACTAATGCGATTAACGGTAAAAGACAGATCTATTTAAGCAATGTAAAAAAAATCTATACTCAGCTTAGAGAACTGAATCCAGAGGCTGTCATCTATCATGTCGGATTGTACAACCCTCTTAGCAATATGCCTGATTCAAAAACGACTTCTTCAATCGTCAGAGACTGGAACTTTCAGTCTGCTGAAACAGCAGCTGGGTTTGAAAACATCGTATATGTACCTACCTTTGATCTCTTTCAGCTTCAAGTAGAAAACTATTTATATACCGATCAATTTCATCCTAACACGGAAGGTTACCAGCTGATTGCAGAACGTGTAGCCTCACTGATCAACTTTGAACAGGAGGAGAAGGAATCATGAGTCAAACACCCGCATTAGAAGTAGAGAATCTAACTAAGAAAATTAAAGGCAAGCAGATTATAAAAGGTGTGTCCTTCACACTTGTTCCAGGAGAAGTCTTTGGTTTTCTTGGACCAAACGGTGCTGGAAAAACGACGACGATTCGAATGATCGTTGGTTTGATCTCTCCTACTTCTGGAACGATTAAGATCGGTGGTAAGAATGTACGGACGGAATTCACCGAAGCAATGAGACATCTCGGCTGTATTGTTGAAAACCCTGAACTATATCCGTACTTAACAGGATGGGAAAATCTTATACACTTTCAAAAAATGGATTCATCCATCCCTAAGACAAGATTAAATGAAGTCATCGAACTCGTAGGATTACAAAATCGAATTCACGATCGCGTTAGTACCTATTCACTCGGTATGAGACAGCGTTTAGGAATTGCTCAAGCTCTTTTAGGAAAACCAAAAGTACTTATTTTGGACGAGCCGACAAACGGACTCGACCCTGCAGGTATTCGCGAGATGCGTGAATTTATAAGGCAATTAGCAAGAGAAGAAAACTTAAGCGTTCTTGTATCCTCCCATTTGTTAAGTGAAATTCAGCTGATGTGTGATCGTGTGGCGATCATCTCAAAAGGAACTGTATTACGCACAGACTCTGTTGAGAATCTATTGGCGGAGCAGGAACGTGTGATTTGGCGTGCTGAACCTATTCAAGTAGCTAAAGAGATTCTTTCTATGGAAACAGAAGTTACAGAAGGTCCTGATCGTACACTAATCACGTTATATAATGAGCCACTGCTGCCAGATTGGAACGAGAAGCTCGTAAAAGCTGGAGTGAAGGTAAAAGAAATGAGAACTCAGCTTCCTTCTTTAGAAGATCTGTTCTTAGAAGTAACAGGAGGCGAAAGCATTGATTAATCTTGTCCGGAATGAAATGTTAAAGCTTCTTAGAAAAAAACGTTTGTATGTCATCATCTTGATCATCGCGTTCTTAGTTCCTCTTTTTACATATGCTCAGTTTAAAGAGATTCAAGATCAACGTGAGAAGATGGGGAATCAAGATTGGCGTACCACGCTGCAGCAAGAGATCACTGACACACAAAACCGATTAAGCTCGAGCCGTATTCAAGATGAATGGCGTAAATTTCTAAAGATCAGACTTTCACAGCAACAATATTATTTAGAGAACGATATCGATCCACGTGCTCCAGGAGCACCAACATTCATGCGAATATTCGTTGAGAACTCGATCGATCTACTTCTACCGTTGCTCGTCATGGTCATTGTGGCAGACCTCGTTTCTTCTGAATCAAGCGGAGGAACGATCAAACTTTTACTTACCCGTCCAGTTAAACGATGGCGCATTCTTCTCAGCAAATATTTAGCGATGCTGCTCTCGATCTCATTCATCGTTTTATCAGTAGCCGTTCTATCATACGGAATATCTGGCCTCGTTTTCGGATATGGCGGATGGAACATGCCTCTATTAACAGGCTTTACGGTTTCTGGAGATGAACTTTTAACTGAAAATGTACACATCGTTCCACAATGGCAATACATCCTGATGGAATTCGGTCTCGTATGGTATGTATGTATGATCGTCGGAACCCTCACCTTCATGCTTTCCGTACTGTTAAGAAGTACGGCTGCCGTTATGGGAATCATGCTCGCGTCACTCATTGCCGGAGCCATCCTAGCAAACATGGTATCTTCTTGGGAAAGTGCGAAATATTTCTTTATGGTGAACCTGAACCTTACAAACTATGTGAGTGGAATGGCAACTCCGATAGAAGGAATGTCATTAGGCTTTTCAATGAGCGTACTTGCCGTCTGGGGAATTGCTGGATTCATCATCGCTTTCGTTACATTTTCTAAGCGAGATATCTATTAAAATAAGAAAAAAGGAAACCGCAAAGTCGGTTTCCTTTTTTAAATGACGTCTTTTTAAACTGTAGAAAGTAATCTGTCCGATCTAGCAGTTAATCTGTCGGATTGACTCCATAATCTGTCGGATTCGAATGATAATCTGTCCATTTGAGCCGATAATTTAGCCATTCGACAAAATCATCTGTCCGATTGCAACCTCTACTAGATTTTGAAGTGTTTAATCATTTCAGTCAGTGCTTCGGAAGCATCATTCAATTCTTCGGCAGATTGAGAAACTGTAGATAGTGCCCGCACTTGCTCTTCAGAAGATGCGCTAACTTCTTCACTCGCTGCTGCGGATTGTTCAGCTACTGCTGCAATACTTTGAATGGACGCTACTACTTCCTCTTTATAGTTGTTGATCATTTCTACTTCACTCGTAATCTGTTCGATTGATCTCACCATATCTGCCATCGTACCTGAGATTTCGTTAAAAGCTGACTCTGTGTCTGTTACAGTCATGTTCTGATCGTGAGCAATTCTTTTTGTGTATGCCATCTCGTGTACAGCTCGCTCAGACTCTTCACCAATCCCTGAGATCGTTTTACGAACTTTATCTGCTGCAACAGCCGATTGTTCTGCTAACTTTCGTACTTCATCAGCAACCACCGCAAAACCTCGCCCGCTCTCGCCAGCTCTAGCTGCTTCAATACTTGCATTCAACGCTAGTAGATTAGTCTGATTCGAGATCTCTGTAATCGATTGAATGACTTGCTCGATCTCTTCTACTTTTTCAGCTAGTCCAGAAATAACAGATTCAATGTTTTTCAGAACTTGGTTACTTTCCCCCGTTTTTTCACGTAACACGTCCATTTGTGAGATTCCTTTTTTATTAGCTGCTTCAGCTAATAAAGACAGTCGGGTCATCTCTTCTGCTTGTTCATTTACTTTTTCAATCTGTAGAGATAAGTCCATCGTTCGACGGTTTGTTTCATCGGCATCTTCCGCTTGTGTGGTAGCTCCAGAAGCGATCTCTCTGACAGCTCTTGAAACCTCTTCGCTTGCTGCGATCGTTTCTTCTGACACGGCACTCAAATTAGAAGTAGATTCATTAACCGTTACAACAGAATGACTGACAGATGATATAAGTCCACGCATGTTTTCTACCATAGCGTTAAAGTGATGAGTGAGTGTCCCCACTTCGTCTTTAGACTTAGCTTCAACAGATATTGTAAGGTCGCCTTCTGCTACTTTTTGTACTTGTGCTTGTAATCTAGTAATTGGTTTAGAGATACTTTTTGCCAACATATAAGTTACACCTAAAGCCACGATGACGGCGACAGCTGTAAAGATAAGTATCATGTTTAAAAGCTCTTCAGCATCTTTTAGCAACTCTTTTTGATCGTAGACAAAACCGAGCTTCCAGTTCGTGTCGGCTATCGTCGTGTAATAGAGTTCTCGGTCTTTATTCTGATACGTATAGGAAACGTTTCCTTTTTCATTTTTGTATATCTCTTTAATAAATGTCTCTTTACTTAAGTCTTTGCCTTGTTGTGTCGGATGAACGAGTGCCATACCTTTCGGATCAAGAAGCACTGGATATCCTTTGTAGCTGACTTTCGTTTTGTTGATCATGCTCGTTAATCCACCAAGATTTAGATCAAGACCCACTACACCGAGAACCTCGTCAGTATCAGGATCTAGCACCGGTTTTGTAACCGTTACAACATATTCACCTGAACTCGCATCTTCGTACGGTTCTGTCCACATTATTTTTTCTGGCGTTTGTTTAGCCGTTTGATACCAAGGACGTTCGGTTGGATCAAATCCATCTGGCAGCTCAAGTTTAGGAGTCGTTTTGAACTGTTTTGTCTCTGCACCTATGTATAAGACCGCAACGTTCTTATTAAGATCCAAAAAGTGTTTGAAGTCTTGATCTACTATCGGCCATACTTCATTCAAACCCTTTGTTTCATTCGTTTTTACTGTTTTTAAATAAGTGATAAGTCTGCTGTCCTGGCTGTATCGATCGATTGTATCTCCATATGACTTCAAATACAGCTCTGTGGAGGCTTTAACTTCGCTTGAAAGACTTGTTGCTTGTTCGTTGCTGTTGCTTTCAAGCTGTTGTTTGGTTTGAAAATAAGAAAATAGCGATACAGATAAGAGTGTAATAGCAACTAGAATACTTACAGAAAGCATGATCTTCGTTTGAATTCTTTTAAACACCTGTTTAACCCCCATTTATCATCTAAAACCCCTTACCTACATATCGACATCTAGTTATAAATGATTTAAGAAATAGGTCTAAACAGGTACAAAAGTTTCATTTTCATATTAAAACCCTTCAAAACAAGTACTTTTTACCTAAATAGTTACCATTTCATAAATGAAGTCATAAAAAAACCGCACAAGGCGGCTTTATTAAGCTTCTTTTCTAGCTAGCACTTTTTCAGATGCTCTCTCCTCGGCGATCTTTCTTTTCTTCAAAGTACCTAATCCTAGCACTAGAAGAACTACAAGAACTTCAAATCCATATTTTACAAATCCATTGTCGAAATATGGAGCCATGAATTTTTCTCCTACAATCATCTTAGAAGCCGTCCAAGCAAGGACACCAGCTCCAATTGTGATGATAAACGGGTATTTATCAATAACTTTTAGAAACAATGTACTTCCCCAAACAACAATAGGCACTGAGATTAATAATCCGATTACTACCAGTAAGAAATCACCATGTGCAGCACCTGCAACGGCAAGAACGTTATCAAGTCCCATTACCGCATCAGCAATTATAATCGTCCGAATGGCTGCCCAAAAATTATTTTGAGCTTCAATTTCATGATCTTTTTCCTCGATCATAAGCTTATAAGCGATAACGACAAGAATTAATCCACCTGCAAGCAGCAAGCCCGGAATCTTTAGAAGCCACACAACCGCAAGCGTAGCTGTTGCACGAATCACGATCGCTCCTACTGTTCCCCAGATGATTACTTTCTTCTGATTTTCCTTCGGCAAGTTTCTAGCTGCCAAGCCGATTACAATTGCGTTATCACCAGCTAATACTAAGTCGATAACAACGATCGCCAATAAGGCCGACCAAAAATCTGGTGTTAAAAAATCCATTCAAAAAATCCTCTCTGTTAAACATCTGTTGTTTTTTTAAAAGCAGGTGATTTTCGTTCCATCCAATCTACTCCCAAAGTAGACAAAGGCATGAAAGCACCTATCTTTTAGAAAAGGGTGACAAAAATTAAAAAAATGAGTAATGACGAACACGTTATGCCCTTCCAGGCTTATCCATTTCTACATATAATAAGAGCAAAGGGGGTGTTTTTTATGCGTTCATGTTCATGCGGATGTAAAGTTAGATGCCAATCCTGTGTAAACTTTTGTGGTGTTCCTTTATTTTGTCGAGACATTGATCCTTGTTGTTTTCCTTTCATTCAGCCTCAACCTACACCAACAACCTCTCCTTTAATCGTTGTTTGTAGATGTCCTCATTGCTCAACTAGGCAACGGTAACTTGCTTGAAAATGCATTTACCTTGTAACTTCACATCACTGATACGATTGAGTGAACGTTTTGTTTCAAAAAAAGCGTTCTTTTTTTTTATTAAGGGAATAATGCAGGATAGATTGATAAGTTCCATTAATTGGGGGTGTCCTCGTGCGCTGGTTTATGAAACAGTGGTTTCACCGTTTCTTTCAAGATAAAGTTTTTGACCTTTCTGCACAGCTAGCTTATTACTTCCTAGTTTCATTATTTCCTTTTGTTTTTCTCATCTTTACGATCCTTAGCTTTTTGCCTATTTCTTCTGCTTATGTCCTATCACTTTTTCAGTCTATCGCACCAGAAGAAGCATATGCTTTACTAGAGTATAATCTAGTGGCCGTATTGGACGAGCATAGAGGAGATGTATTATCTGTTTCATTAATCATCATGATTTGGTTAGCGACAATCGGGACGCACGCAATTATCCGGGTTTTCAACCAAGCTTACCAGGTTGAAGAAAGCCGACCTTTTATAAAAGAACTTATCTTAGGTATGATCCTTACGTTCGGTCTTGTGATCGCAGTGATTACTGCTCTCCTTTTACCGGTCTTTGGAAGGAGTATCGGGATTTACATATTTGAACGAACAAGATTCTCTCATCCCGTCTGGCACATATGGGAAACAGCACGCTATCTTATTGGTTTCTCAGTGCTTCTCTCTATTTTTTCGGCTCTTTACCGTTTTGCTCCAAATGTAAGATTGACGTTCAGAAACGTGTGGCCAGGGGCTATTTTCTCGACAGCAGGCTGGCATCTATTTTCTTATTTATTTTCTTCATACGTTCTTATTTTTGACTACGGACAGATATACGGAAATTTAGGCGCATTATTAACATTAATGGTGTGGTTCTATCTATCTGCGATGATCTTAATCGCTGGCGGACAGTTGAACGCGATACTCGCATTAAAGAGGGAATTAAGAAAATAAGAAGATTTTTGAAAACTTCAGTTTCTGTGATTGACATTTTCACATTATCGTAACATCATTGTGTATATATAAAGAATTAACATCTTTTTTTCCGGTCATAATGGATAGTAATGAAAAATTACTGACCGGCTAAAATTACGGAGATCGGGGCTGGAAAATGACTGTAAAAAACTTAATCTTATTACTCATTTTGCTTGCCGGAATCGTCATCTTTGTCTTTTACAGTATACCTCTCCTTCTCGCATTACTTACTGCTATAATGCTAGAACCAGTAGTAAAATTGTTTATTAGACTATTTAAAGGTAGACGATTATTGGCCGTCACTGCTACTTTTATCTTGTATCTTGCGGGACTCGGTATTTTCTCTTACTGGCTTACTACAACACTTGTTATTCAGGTTATCGAGTTTATAACCGTTCTTCCATCCTATTCTGTTCATCTGTTTGAAGTAGCAGAGAATACGTTTTATGAAATGGAAAACTTTTATGCTAGCTTACCTCCTGAAGTGGTGAGAACGCTTGAAGAGGGATTAGTAGGTTTAAAGGATTATGGCGTTGAAACAGCAAAGAACTTAACTTCGGGTATATTAGGGCTGATCACAGCCATACCAGGATTGTTGATTTATTTTATTATCTATGTAGTTGCCGTTTTCTTATTTTCACTGGATCTTCCGCGACTGTATGCTGAGTTTCTTAACCTATTTACAACAGCAGCCCGCGAAAAGGTTGAATTGGTCTTTAGTCAACTGTCTAGAGCAACAGTTGGGTTCTTTAGAGCTCAAATCATCTTAAGTCTTGTTACATACGCATTGGCATTGATCGGACTCATGATTTTAGATGTTGAGTATGCGGTTATTCTCGCTCTTTTAATCGTTATAGTTGATATCCTTCCAATTCTCGGAACAGGATCATTCCTTGTCCCATGGGCGGCTTATTCCTTCTTTATCAATAACAATGATCATCTTGCATTCGGACTTCTGATCATGTTTGGAGTCATCACGATCGTTCGAAGAATTATCGAACCGAAAATACTCGGGTCAAGTCTTGGTATATCTGCACTAGCAGCTCTCGTATCCTTATATATCGGATTCCAGCTTCTAGGCTTTATCGGATTGATCGTCGGTCCTGCTATCGTCATCATCTATGAAGCATTGAGAAGTGCAGGGTTTATCAAAATTAAGATCGATTTCTAACGAAAAACGTGTTTCCTGTAATAGGAACACGTTTTTTTCTATTTTTAGGTTAGAAACACCTGCAATGTTGGGAATTATAGAAAATAAGTAAAAAAAATGAGAAAATCATTCGAATACTTTATAAGGTGAATAATTATTGGAGGAATATCGATGAGTACTGCTACAAAAGAACGCGATTATTATTTCGACAACGCTAAGTTTATTTTAATTTTTCTCGTCGTGTTCGGGCACTTTATTTCCCCGATAAAAAGTCAAAATGAGTGGCTTTACACGATTTACAACTTTATATACACCTTTCACATGCCTGCATTTATTTTGATAGCAGGATTCTTTACAAAAGGTGTGTGGCGTGATGGCTATCTTCCAAAAATCTTTAAAAAAGTGCTGATTCCTTATTTGGTATTCCAGTTAATCTACAGCTTCTTCTATTATGACTTATACGGTAAAAGTGAAGTGAAACTAGACTTCTTTTCTCCACACTGGACACTTTGGTTCTTATTAAGTTTGGTTTTCTGGAACATCCTTTTAAAAGTCTTTGTGAAAATGAAGTATCCGCTCGTACTTGCCATAGGTATAGGAGTAGCAGTAGGTTATATTCATGACATTGGTACATTTTTAAGTCTCCTTCGAACATTTGTCTTTTTCCCTGTTTTCTTGCTTGGACATCTGCTTGAAAAAAGAGACTTCAAAAAGATATTACGTCCGAGAGCCAAAATTGTCTCAGCTGTTTTCTTAGTGGTACTGTTTATTACGTATCATTTTATTTTTCCAAACGGTACAAAAGAATGGCTTCTCTCGTCATCTTCTTACTCGGAAATCTTAGGATACAACGATTGGTATGGCGGTATTGTACGACTTGCTATGTATGGTGTCATGTTTGCGGCAACCTTCAGCTTTTTAGCACTTCTTCCGCGTAGACGAATGTTCTTTACCGAATTTGGAGAGCGCACATTATATATCTATCTGTTGCATGGATTTGTGTTGAAATATTTATTTACAACAGATCTTTTCGCGTCCATTGAGGAAAACGGTGCATACTTTATGCTCCTCTTCCTAGCTGTTATCGTAACGCTATTTTTAGCAAGCAAACCCGTTATCGCACTAGCACAGCCGTTTATTGAGTTGCGATGGTCTAAGCTTAAAAAAATATTAAAACCAAAGTCCTCTCAGCCTAGAGAGAGTTAATTCTTAAGTAAGAAACACCGCAAAGCCGAAATGGCTAGCGGTGTTTTTTCGTTTCAATAAGAATGAAAAAAATAGAAAGAGTGCGTAAGTTACAGTGAATTTTTAGGAACCTTGTTTATAATAATGTTGTTTTGCCTCTGCTAACACACGTAAAGGAAGTTTATCCGCTAGTTTAAAAGCTTCTTTTTCGTTTAACTCTAATGTCTTAACAAGCTTTTCTATCTTTTCTTCAGATGGAATCATTCTTCCTTTTTCAATATCTGCCATGTATTGAGGAGTGATGCTTAATCGTCGTGCAAGCTCTGATTTACTCAAACCCTTTTGATTTCTAGACAATTCAATAAACTTTCCGAACTCACTCATTTCTAAAACCTCCTTTTCTTTCTGAATAGAACAGCGTGAATTGTATGATGATGTACGCTGCTAATCGGCTCGTCATGTTGCGAAAATCTAGGGTTGGATCAATCTCTACGATGTCCATGCCTTTAACAGATGGTTCTTGTGCCAGATACTGTATTCCCTCAATTAATGAGTCACTGTCTAATCCTCCTGGACCGATCGCAGGACAACCTGGAGCAAAAGCCTGATCTAAAACATCCATGTCGAGAGAAATATATATGTTTTCTGTTGTCTGTTTTAACTGGTCAACTGATTTTTGTAACAAAGAAAGCAAGCCGTTTCTTTTTACATCACCCATCGTGTGAACGGTCACTCCATGGTCCTTGGCATAATCATGATAAAGTTTCCCATTTGAGAAATCTCGAATACCAATCTGAACGAGTTGGTCTCCTGTAATCACTCCATTTTCTATGAGCTGGCGAAACGGTGTACCGTTTGATGGACCACCGTCCTCCGTATTACGAAGATCAAAATGTGCATCAAATTGAATAATGCCTACCCGTCCCTTCGTTTCTTGAAAAGCTTTGATCGCTCCGGCAGAAACAGAATGATCACCACCAAGCGTAATCACACATGCTTCTCTATGCTGAGCTCCAATATCTTTTAAGACCGAATAGATTCTTGATTGTGAAGTAAAGAGATCGGTTACATGCATCTCAATATCTCCAAAATCGGTAATGCTGTGATTCCAAAGATCACACTCTTCTTCGATGCTATATGTGGAAAATGAATGCATCATCGCACGGACGGTCCCTGGTGTGAGATGTGCACCTGAATGTGAAATCGAAGTCTTAGAGAGAGGAGCTCCAGCTATCGCTACTCCTCTCACTTCATCTCCCGACCAAGGCTTCAAAAGCTGACCTGCTTTTTTTATCCCTCTGTCAGTAAATGGCGCCTCGCCCGATTTACGTAGAAAGGGTATAGTTTGCATGAATATCTCCCTTTCCGACTACTAACTTACCGTTCTTCCAAACTTTATTAACGTGGTTCACACCATAGTGATAAGGGATATACTTGTAGTTTGGAACATCCCATAGAACAAGATCTGCTCTTCTTCCTACTTCTAGACTCCCTGCAACATCACCGCGCCCAATCGCGAAAGCTGCGTTGATCGTTACAGCGTTCCAGATTTCTTCGGGTGTCATCTTCAGCTTTAATGCAGCGAGTGTCATAATAAACTGCAGATTTTCTGTAGGTGAACTTCCAGGATTAAAATCCGTCGAAAGGGCTACAGCTGCTCCACTTGAGATCATATCCCGTGCTGGAGCGAAATGATCTTTTCCTAAATAGAATGTTGTTCCTGGAAGAAGGACTGCGATTGTATCTGATTCCCCTAGCATACGAACGCCTTCTTTACTCGCTCCAACTAAGTGATCAGCAGAAACTGCTCCGATCTCACAAGCCATCTCCGTTCCACCGAGAGAATCGATTTCATCCGCATGAATTTTCACACCGAATCCTGCTGTTTTTGCTTTTTGAAGAAAAACTTTAGACTGTTCTACCGTAAACACACCAGTTTCACAGAAAATATCTACAAACTCGGCCAAGCCCTCTTTTGAGATTACGCTTAACAAGGAAAGCATCTCTTCTAAAAAGGCATCTGGTCTTCCTTTATAGTTTTCAGGAATAGCATGAGCCCCCAAAAAAGTAGAAACAAGATCGATCGGGTGGGTTTCATTCAGCTGTTTCGCTACTCTTA
The DNA here is from genome assembly GCF_049537595.1 of Fictibacillus nanhaiensis. GTDB lineage: Bacteria > Bacillota > Bacilli > Bacillales > Fictibacillaceae > Fictibacillus > Fictibacillus nanhaiensis_F. The sequence goes on along the minus strand of NZ_JBMULM010000002.1, from coordinate 208,608 downwards.
ACTGCTTTAATTCGGTCTCTTTATCCAGACCGTATCCACTCTTGGCTTCCATAGTCGTAACACCATAAGTTAAACACCTGTTTAAATGGAACATTCCCTTTTCATAGAGGTCATCTTCTGCTGTTTCACGTGTTGCTTTAACCGTTGAATGAATTCCTCCGCCTTGAGCTAAAATTTCTAAATAAGGAACTCCTTGTTGTTTCAAAGCGAGTTCATGCTCTCGTGATCCCCCAAACACTAAATGTGTATGAGGGTCCACTAAGCCTGGTGATAACAGTTTTCCTTCTGCCTCAATCGTTTCTTTTGCTTGTAACTGAGCCGCTTCTTCCGCAGTTCCTATAAACGCGATCACGCCATCTTTTATACCAACAGCTCCGTTATCGATGATGGAGAGTTCATTCATCTGTGTACCTCGAAGCGCCGCTCCATTACTCTTTGGAACAATCACCTGTCCAGCAAAAATCAATGTATCTAGCATTTGTCACACCCCTTTTTAGTTCTCGATCATCGGCAGATCTACGCCTTTTTCTTTCGCTGTTTCAATCGCAAGGTCATAACCTGCATCAGCATGCCTTACGATTCCCATTCCAGGATCACTCGTTAATACACGCTCAAGACGACGAGCGGCTTCTTCTGTTCCATCTGCTACAACGACCATTCCGGCATGCAGAGAATAACCCATTCCAACACCTCCGCCATGGTGCACAGATACCCAGCTTGCACCATTTACCGCATTGATCATCGCGTTTAAAATCGGCCAGTCCGAAACTGCATCACTGCCATCAAGCATTCCTTCTGTTTCACGGTTTGGCGATGCAACTGAACCACAATCTAAGTGGTCACGCCCGATCACGATTGGTGCGGACAATTCGCCGTTAGCTACCATTTCGTTAATAATTTTTCCAAACTTCGCACGTTCACCATACCCTAACCAACAGATGCGGGAAGGAAGACCTTGAAACTGTACTTTTTCTTGAGCCATCTTGATCCATTTGCAGAGGTGCTCGTTATCACTGAACTCTCGTAAAATCACTTCATCTGTTTTTCTAATATCTTCTGGATCTCCCGATAACGCTACCCATCTAAAAGGTCCTTTTCCTTCACAGAACAGCGGGCGAATAAACGCTGGAACGAATCCAGGAAAATCGAAAGCATTTTTTACCCCTTCATCAAGCGCAACTTGTCTGATGTTGTTGCCATAATCAAATACAACTGCACCCTTTTTTTGCATCTCAAGCATCGCCTCTACATGGATCGCCATCGATTTCTTTGACTTTTCGATATATTGCTCAGGATGACGTTTACGAAGTTCTGCTCCTTCTTCCATTGAAAAACCTACTGGTAAATACCCATGAAGCGGGTCATGTGCAGACGTCTGATCCGTAACAAGATCCGGAATCTCTCCCATCTCAATCATCTTTGGTAAAAGCTCAGCAGCGTTTCCTAAAAGACCGATCGATAGTGGCTCACCTTTTGCCGCGTATTCTTTTGCCATGCTTAAGGCTTCGTCTAAACTTTTTGTCATTTTATCTAAGTATCTCGTGTCTAAGCGGCGTTGGATTCTTGTTTCGTCAACATCGATCGCGATCACAACTCCATCATTCATCGTTACTGCTAGAGGTTGTGCCCCACCCATACCTCCAAGACCTGCTGTGAGAGTTATCGTTCCTTTTAGTGATCCGTTAAAATGTTTGCGAGCAGCTTCTGCAAACGTCTCGTACGTTCCTTGCAGAATGCCTTGTGTGCCGATATAGATCCAGCTTCCTGCTGTCATCTGGCCGTACATCATCAGTCCTCTTTTTTCAAGATCACGAAAAGTTTCCCAATTTGCCCATGCAGGAACAAGGTTGGAGTTCGCAAGTAAAACACGTGGAGCATCTTGGTGTGACTTAAATACAGCGACCGGCTTTCCAGATTGCACAAGAAGCGTTTCGTCATTCTCTAAACGCTCTAATGTTTCTATGATCTTATGATAAGAGTCCCAGTTGCGGGCAGCTTTGCCGATACCACCATAAACGACTAGTTCATCGGGATTTTCCGCTACTTCCCCATCTAAGTTGTTCATCAGCATTCGAATGGCAGCCTCTTGAACCCACCCTTTTGCCGATAATGTTGTGCCTCTAGCAGCTGATATAGAATGTTTTACGTTTGACATGTAAAAATACCTCCTTTTAATGTGCTAACTTTTGAATTTTTGATCCGATTAAGATGTCATTCCACGAATTATCAAGGATCCATGAAGCAACAGCTTCCATATCTCGGTGGAACATGCGGTCACATTGTATCGTTGGACAAACGATTCTTCCTTGTTCATATACTCTCTTTGTTTTAGGTGCTAATTTCTCTGCACCTCTAAAATCTGCTGCTTGCATCGCACAGATTAACTCGACAGCAAGAACACGTCTTGCATTCGCAATAATTTGAGCCGCATGCCTAGAAGCGATCGTACCCATACTCACATGATCTTCTTGATTGGCTGAAGAAGGAATTGAATCCACACTTGCAGGATGAGCCAATGTTTTGTTTTCTGATACGAGTGATGCAGCTGCATATTGCATGATCATCGCACCAGACTCAAGGCCTGGATTTGGACTTAAGAAACCAGGTAAGTCACTTAACTGAGGATTGACCATCCGTTCGATCCTTCGCTCAGAAATATTTGCCCATTCTGCTGCTGCGAGCTTTAAGAAATCCATAGCAAAAGCGATAGGCTGGCCATGAAAATTTCCTCCTGATATGATTTTGTTTCCTCCATCAAAAATCAGTGGGTTATCCGTTGCAGCATTCATTTCGATCTCAAGCTTTTCTTTTACATAACCAAGAACTTGCCACGAGGCACCATGAACTTGAGGGATGCACCTTAAGGAGTAAGCATCCTGAACCCGAATCTCTCCTTGTTTCGTTGTAAGCTGGCTGCCTTCTAAATATTCTCTTAAACGCTTGGCAACATCTACCTGCTCTTGATAACCTCGAGCAAGATGGACATCCTCATCGAACGCATCTGTTATACCTCGTAAACTTTCTGTGGTAAGCGCTGCAATCGCATCTGCCATGAGTCCAATACGTTCTGCTTCTATATAAGCAGCAACTCCTTGTGCTGTCATGGCTTGCGTTCCATTGATCAAGGCAAGCCCTTCTTTCGCTGTCAAGACGACAGGTTCAATGCCCGCTCTCTTTAAAGCTTCCTCGCCAGGAATACGTTCTCCTTTGTAATATGCTTCTCCTTCACCAACTAACACAAGTGCTAGGTGAGAAAGCGGGGCAAGATCTCCACTCGCGCCAAGTGATCCTTGTTGAGGAACAACAGGATGCACGTTCTTTTCGACTAACTCTAGCAACCTTTCGATTACAACTGGGCGGATACCGGAAAATCCTTTTAGCAGAGCATTTGCTCTTAAAATAAGCATAAGACGGCTGATTGTCTCAGGAAATGGTTCTCCTATTCCACACGCGTGGCTGCGGATCAGATTGATCTGCAATGTCTCAACATCATCTCTAGAAATAAAAACATCACTAAACTTTCCGAAGCCAGTCGTGATTCCGTATACCACTTTACCTTCAGCCACGATCTCTTCTACCGCTTTCCGGCTATCAGCCACTTTCTTCATACTGACCGGGTATGCTTCTACGGGTTCATTATGATGCAGAATCCGCTTGATTTCTTCCATAGAAAGCGTATTACCAGTTAATGTAATCATTTTCATCCCTCTTTTACTAAGGTTCTTTTTTTTATTGCTTCTCTACTAACTTTTTCACGACTTAAAGCACCTTGAGATTAAAAGAATTTTCCAAACCAACAGTGATTATGAAAGACTATTTATCACTGTTGCTCAAAAAACTTCATTGATTAAGTGATTGGAGTGTAAGGTGCGAGACTCCTGGGGAATCAGCGGGACAGGTGAGACTCTTAACAGCGCAGAGCGCTAAGAGGCTCACCGCACGCCCCCCGGAAAGCGAGTACCTGTAACGGAGATCAATTACTTTCAGGACAACAGGTGTGGCTTTTTCACATACAAAAAGAGCGCACCCGAAAGAAAACTCTTTCGAATACGCCCCCTCATCACTAGTTACTATGGGCATTATTTAAATATGATTGATTCCTAGACCGATCGCCTCATGCTCTAACCCTTTTACAGGCGCACCGATCGTTCCATAGAGAGCGACTGCGACCCAGTCACCTTCTTCTTTCTTCTCATACGGATTACCTCGGACAACGATGAATCGTAAACCTACAGTCCTAAGAACGGTTCCAAGCTGAACCTGTCCTCTTGTCACCCCATGAAAAGCTTCCATGATGGCATGATATAACGAATGTGTTTCACGATAAATTCCGGTTTGAATGATATTTTCACTTTTGGCCGCTGTTTCAATGGCAGCTACTACCTTTTGTGAATCCATTGAACCGGCTTTGCCTACGCAATACTTCCAGCCCAATTTCTCGATTTCAGGCAGATAACTTTCATCTAATACCCCTAACATGGCCATCTTTCCGATCAAACGTTCATTTGATAATGCCATTGCATGAATCACTCTTTCTCTAACGGCTAATAACTATCTCTAGTGTATGCGTTTACAATTTGTCCGTCAATTCCCTTTCAACAACTTATCACAGCAGTTTAGTAAAGAAAATGACACGTATAATCTATCAAACTAGCGGTAAGAATGATAGTAAGAAATATAACGGAATGAGGGTTGTTACATGTTAAACGTACAAAAAGAAATTGCACTTGCTTCAATGTCACGCACACCACAGTTCGAGGAAGATGTGAATGACTTTTTTATCGCTTATGACAAAGGACATAACCCGTTACTGCTCTTACCTACTACAAAAGGGTTTCTTCCTGAAGGACAGGTATACGCGATCGCATTTATTAAAAAAGAAAACAATTCATATCAATTTACTCTTTCAGATAAAATTATGCCTTTTTCGATGGATGAGGCAACGCTCATTCATGATCAGCTCGGTTTCTTCTTCGGTCCAGATAATAATATGCTTTCTTCCTTTTTTAAAGGGGATACGTATGGTGCATATGTAGTCTGGACAAAGCATATGGTCACACAATTGATCAACGAGACTCTGCAGAATTGGCATAACACATCAGATGATTCACAGCGTGAAAAGCATAAAACGCGTCTCACTATGCTTCTTCAAGCTTAAAATTCGAAAACAACAAAAAAACTGACTGCTGCTTCCTTTATGTATTAAACAGATGAAGGAAGTTAACAGTCAGTTTTTTTACTTATATGGATCATGTAGTAGATGAAGTCTGTTCTTTATTACTTTTCTTAAAGTGTTTCTTAATGTAAGTCATTATAAATAGAAGTGGAATATAACTGATGGCTAAATAAAATCCGATCTTGTTCGTGTAGTTGTTTAACAGGTTAATCTTAAGACGGGTGTCCAAATAGTAGCAAGCTGCTAATACTAAAGCTAACATCACGATGAGTGTGATATGATGACGAACGTTCAGCATCAATTTGGCTACACGGCTCGAACACCAAATCGCCAGTGCAATATTAGGCAGAATCACTAAACACCACATGGAGACAAATACGAAATCAAAGCGTTCTACGAATGAGACTTGAACGATTTTCACCATAGATAATGTTGCCCAAATATTTCTAGACAACTGCTCCTCGCTAAAGAAGGCAAACGAAAACAAAGTGACTAACAAGTACATCATAAATGTAAAAAGATTAGCATGATGAGCAAACTTTTGAGAACGCTTTGCATTTTTAATAAACGGATAAAAAACAAGAAGTGTTTCAAAACCTAGGTAGCTCAACATCATATTTTTCGTAGCTGACATGTAATCTTTAATACTTTCATCGAATACAGGCAGAAGATTTGAAAAATGAGTGAATTCCAGTGGATACACTAATAATACGATCAATCCTAATGGAATAACCACCCCTAAAAAGCAGATTCCCGCCACTGATCGAAAACCAGAAGAAACGACGTAGTACGTTAATAAAAGGAATACCGCAGCGATCTTCCATGTACTTAAAGTAGGAAACATCCATACTTGTATGACTTCAATATACGTTCTTAATACAGTAATCGACCAAAGCAGAAAATAGAGAAGTAAAAAAAGGTTGAACAGATTGCCTAGAAAACCGCCAAACAACGTTTTATGTGTGGTCACGATATCTCCGTCGCCATTATCAAGTACGTAATAGATCATCCAGATTAAAATATGTACAAAAACAGCAGCGATGATAACCGAAATCCAAGAATCATAACCTGCGTATTTAGCAATGATCCGCTGATACCCAAGAACCCCTACCCCTACTTGTTCAGAATGAACGAGGAAAAAGACAAGGAAAGGAGAAACGAGAAAAGCTTCTTTAATTTTTTGCATGACGGTCTCTCTTCCTCTCTCTTTAAAGTAGCAATGAAATCTTGTTTAGCTTTCCCAAGAGGAGATCAATTAACCCATATATAACCAAAAAAGCTAATGCAGAATGAAGGAAGTTCCTCATCGCATTAGCTCTTTTTTTACCCAGTGAATACTTCACCGTCTGGATATCTAATATTATCTTTTGTTTGTTTAGCAAGACTGAACGCCAACGTTAGCGGTCCTAATTTACCGAAAACCATTACCACACAGATTACAATTTTCCCGATGACTGTTAGATCTGGGGTCAGACCCATACTTAATCCAACTGTTCCAAAGGCAGAGACAACTTCAAACACGATGACCATAAACGATGTGTCTCTTTGGACATATGTGATAATAAATAGTGCCACAAAAATGAACAGGATAGATATGGTCGTAATCGCAAGAGCTCTATAGACCACTGCATTTCGAATGGTTCTTTTCATAACCACTGTATCATCTTTACCTTTTAAGAAAGCTGCAACCGTAAAGATAATAACGACAAACGTCGTCAGCTTGATTCCTCCACCAGTTGAAGTACTCCCCGCTCCAACAAACATCAATAGAATCATCAATAGAGATGTATCTGGATTGATCGCCGTCATATCAATCGAGTTAAAACCTGCTGTTCTCGGTGTTACACCCTGAAAATACGAAGCCCAGAATTGTTCAGCCCCTGAAAGCATTCCAATGGTCTTAGGGTTATTAAACTCAAATAAGTAGAAGAACAAGATTGCTACAATACTTATAATCAAGGTAGACAGCAACATAACTCTTGAATGAAGAGAAAGTTTTTTCCAGCTACGACTCACCCATAGATCAACCAAAACAGTAAACCCAATTCCCCCTGTTATAAACAGAAACGATATTACGATATTTACCATCGGGTCTCCTACATAACCCATTAGACCGTCAGACCACAAAGAGAACCCAGCATTGTTGTATGCAGATATAACATGAAAAATGCTATAGTAGACTCCTTTACTAACTCCAAAGTCTGGAACAAGCCTTAATGATAGAAAAAAGATGGCGATAATCTGGATGCTGATTGAAAATACAAACAAATTTCGAACTAATCGAATTACTCCGCCGATAGAAGGCTGGTTGAGTGCTTCCTGCATCAATACACGTTGTTTGATGGAAATTTTTCTTCCCATCATAATAACGACGAGCGACGCAAATGACATGACCCCTAGTCCTCCCACTTGGATTAAAAACAAGATAACAATCTCACCAAACAAGGTGAACGTCGAGCCTGGATCAACTGTCGCTAAGCCTGTTACTGTTGCTGCTGAAGTGGCAATAAAAAATGCATCTACCCAAGATAACGTTTCTTCATGAGCAACAGGCAGCTTTAACAAACACATGCCAACAAAAATAAGAAATAAAAACAGCAACGCTAAAAATTGAGGAGGGTTCAATTTAATTGGATTATGCAAAAAACGTTTATGCTTTCTGACATGTAGTGCCAATGCTTACACTTCCTCATCCTCAAATCGATTTAGATCTTCGTTACGTCCGATCACGACAAGTATATCTCCATATTGAAGAGATACATCAGCGATCGGTGAAACGAGAATCTCATCTCCACGTTTGATAGCCACGATATTACAGCCATAGCGTGCACGAACATCAAGATCTGTTAGGGTCTGGTTTACAAGCTTATCTGTTACACCTATCTCTACAATACTGTGTTCATGTGATAGCTCGATAAAATCTATAATCTTTTCAGAAGAAATAAGTTGAGCAACGCGCAGCGCCATATCACGTTCTGGGTGGATAATACGGTCTGCTCCTAGCTTTTCCAACACTTTATGATGATAGTCATTTTGTGCTTTAACCCAAACTTTTTGAACGCCTGCTTCTTTTAGAAGTAGAGTGGTTAGAATGCTAGCTTGAATATCTTCTCCGATCGATACGATGACTTGAGTAAAATTACGAATTCCTAACGACTTCATGACGTTCTCATCAGTAGAGTTTGCTTGAACTGCTTGAGTCGCTATGGTAGCAAACTCATTTACTCTTTCCATGTCTTTATCTATAGCTAGAACATCATAGCCCATCGTTGCAAATTCTCTACAGATGCTGCCACCAAAACGTCCTAGCCCGATAACTGCAAATTGTTTTTTCATTATGGTCTCCCCTTAAAATCCATGAAGTTTTTTACTTCGTTGTTCTCTAGCCTTGCTGGTTAAGAGGCTTACAAATTCAAGTAAAAAAACGCAAAAAAAGACCACACAAAAAAGCGGGTCCGGTTTTCCACCAAATTGACCTCTCCAGTGACATGACGCTTACGGGGTTAGCTGTCGGATTAGGGATTGGAGTATCCCTTTTTGCATATAGAGCAAAATTCACCCCAAAAGATTGGTTCCCCCGTTTTACAGTAGTTTCACTATAAAAATAACTGTAAATTCAGCGATCTAAAGCCTGCTAAATTTCGAATTACATATACTGTAATCCTCTCTCTTTTAAATGTCAATCCATTTTTTTCGTGTTAACAAATACTTTACATTTTACCTAAAAATTGCAGAATCAATACAACGATTCCTATCAGCCACACATAAATGGCAAATCCTTTTAACGTACCTGTTTGAAGAAGTTTAATCATCCACTTTACTGCCACATATCCAAATAGTGCTGACGCTAAAGTACCGATTAATAATGATGAATAAGAGATCGGTGGATGTGCCCCAGTAAATAGATCTTTTGATTGTAAGACTACTCCACCTGCAATGGATGGAATAGATAGTAAAAACGAAAAATAGGCAGCTGCTTTTTTATCGATCTTACAAAAGAGCGCTGCAGCAATCGTTAGACCCGATCGTGAAATAGCAGGAAGAATCGCTGCTCCTTGAAACGTACCGATCACAAGTGCATCTCGTATAGAAATATCCTCGATCCCTTTATATCCATTTCGCTTATAAGAATCAGCCCACCAAAGCAAAAAACCTGTGATCAGAAACTCCCATCCAACAGTGATGCCCGTTTTTGAGATATCTTCAAAAAAATCTTTAAATGCTAGTCCTATAACAGCGGTTGGAATCGTTCCAGCGATAAGCAGAATTCCCGTTTTGCTGAAGGGTTTTTTCATCACTTCTAGTATTTCTCTCCAATACACCGTCATTACGGCAATAAGTGTTCCAATGTGCAGCATACTATCAAGAAACAATCCGGCTTCTTCTAGCTGAAACACTTGCCTGCCGAGCAAAAGATGGCCAGTAGAACTTACAGGTAAAAATTCTGTTACTCCTTGCACAATCCCCAATATTAAGGCCTCAAGCCAATCCATAAAAAAATCCCCCTCACCTAACACGGTCTCGTACAACCTATTCCTGAGGGGGATTTTCTATTCTTGTTTTTTATTGGGTTATACCTGCTATCAGGCATTCACCTGGATTAGAGGACACCTGAGAAAAGACGAGCGAACGATTCTTTTGTGCGTTCCCACAAACCCCTTTTGTAAAACTCAACGGGTTTCACTTTTACAGATTCCACCATATCTTCTTCGTATTGCTCTACAAGATCATCGACAGATGCTGTATTCAGCAAGAAAACGTTCACTTCAAAGTTAAGGTGAAAACTTCTCATGTCCATATTGGCAGTACCGATCGAAGCGGTATCACCATCGATGATGATTACCTTTTGATGAAGGAATCCTTTTTTGTAGGAATAGATCTCTATTCCCGCACGCAAAAGCTCTGGAAAATAGGAGCGCGTTGCATATTGCGTTAAGAATCCATCATTGATCTCAGGAACCAATAACCGAACCTGGACTCCTTTTTTTGCTGCCACTCTCAATGCGGTTCGAATCGCTTCATTTGGAACAAAATATGGCGTTCCGATCCAGATGGATTTCTCTGCACATGAGATCAAAGAATAGAATAGATCACTCATGATCCCAAGCTGGGTGTCCGGACCACTTGCTACAACATGAACGGTTCCGTCTCCTTCGGCAGGGTATGAGGTCGTAAGATGATTATCTTCTAACAGATCTTCTCCACAAACATATTCCCAATCCATTAAGAAGATCGCATGAAGAACTTGCACAGCTTCTCCTTCCATAACCATATGCGTATCTCGCCAGAAACCAATCTCAGGATCTTCTCCTAAATATTCGACTCCTACATTCAGACCTCCAACAAACCCAACCTTTCCATCGATAATGATAATTTTACGATGGTTTCTGAAATTAAGTTTTTGGTTAAAGAAGCCATATCGTACAGGTAGGAACGCTTCCACTAAGATTCCTGCTTTTTTCATTCTATCGATGTCAAATTGCTGAAGAGAAAGACTTCCTATTCCATCATATAAAAACCTAACTTTGACACCCTCATCAGCTTTTCTTATTAACAGATCAATAATATCTTTACCAAGGCGATCTGAGCGGAAAATATAATACTGAATATGTATATACTCCTTGGCTTCTTCTAATCTTGCAAAGATTTCAGGAAACGTCTCTTGGCCATTCTTTAAAATTTTAGAACTTGTTTTTCTGTTTAATCGCGTTAGGGTAATGTGGTGAGCGTGTGTTGCAAAACACTGCTGATGCCTTTTCAAATCACTAAAGTCTGGTTTTTCTTCTTGTTTCGATACTCGGATCCACTCGTCCCTGTCTTTTTTTCTTTTAGATTTGAATAGATGACCTTTTAGATAAAGCTGACCTGAGTACAGATAGAACATATATCCGATAAACGGAAACAGAATCAATACATAAATCCATAGAAGTGTATGTTGAGCTGTTCTGTTCTCAAGCATAAGCGAATAAATCGTATAAAGAATCACTGCGATGTAAAGGAGTCCAAATATCGTTTTGATTACTACATATCCTTCTGCAAAGAAAACGATGTATAAACAAACAAGTAATAATAGTGTGAGGAAAAATTCCCATATTCGTTTCATGCACGTGCTCCTTTTTACTAATCTTCTTTTTCTTCTTTTATTCCCTCCCCTTATTAATTAAAACAAGTGACTTCTCTCTTTTTATACCATTTTTTCTTAGGATTTGCAGATATCACGACTGTTATGAAATTAAGTATTGTTTTAATCATTCGAAACGGTTTTTTTTGTACGCATTGGATTGATATACAGACGCTTCGGAAATTTGCGTGGCCAATCGGTGGTGAATTTTGAATTGGACAGATTATGTGACCAATCCGACAGATTAATCTTCAAATCGGACAGATTCACTAGTCAATTGGACAAATTACCGTCATTAACAAGAAAACGGCGCACATGCACAGACTTCTCTATGGCACTTACTGTCGACTTTTACGAAAATACTGTCCACTTTTTGAGTTTTACTGTCCACTTTCGCTAATTTACTGTCCGCTTTTGTAGATTTACTGTCCACTCTCCTATTTTTACTGTCCACATTAGTTTTAAGCAAAAATAGAAACACATAAAAAAAGCTCTAGAGGTTATCACCACCTCTAGAGCCTTTCAACATTATTCAGCTTTCGCGCCATTCTGTTTCCAATAGTACTCTGCCACTGCTTCAGCAACTGCTTCAGCACTTCTGTACAACTCATCCATGTTGTTATCCACTCCGCCAAACTCAATGAGCAAAGCATGATCAGATAGGTCTTGATTATAAACCCCATTTCCCTGAGTTTTGTTTTTTCCGATGACGCCGCGGCTTAAACCAGGGTATTTTTTATCTAAGATCGCGTTGATCTCTTGCGCTGCTTTTTGGTTATTCTCAAAATTAGGATTCGCTTTACCGATTACGAATAAAGTACGTGCGTATGACTTACCATTGATTTCTGTTGTTGTAGACTTTCCTCTCATTGAATCCCGATGCAGATCAAAGATTAAATCAATATCTTTGTTGCTTGCCATCGCACTTTGAACTAGTGTTCGTGACATCGGATAGCTCTTTCTATAGTCTGTGTTATTCTTCCTCAAAAGCTCCGTCATGTTTGTCATATCGACGGAAGTTCCAATTCCTCTAGCCTCTAGTTCCTCACCGAGTTTTTTCCCTACCATTGTGATGTTTACTTTAGAATGAATAGCATGATCGGGATTCGTGACTCCTTTTAAGTGAGGTAGAAATGATTCCCAACTGTGCGAATGATAGATATACGCGATCTTCTTTCCGCTCGTTGTTTGACCTGGCGGATTCTCTGAATCAGAAGGATCCGGATCTTCCAAACGTTCGATATCTTGAACTTCTGCATCTTCACCACTTAAGAGGAGTTCCATCGGCGGCGGCGATTCGTAAGCAAGGTTTGTGTAATCTGTACCTTCTCCAGCGACAATGATCGTTGAATCATAGAGCGCAAAACCTGGAAGTTCGTTTCCTAATAGACTCCGGATATCCCCAGGCTTTATGCTTGTAGTCAATTCGAACAAAACACTCGATAAAGCCGGAGGTTCACTTTCTTTTGGAAGCTCCTGCGTAAAATATCGATTTTCCCAACCTATGAAATACACGAGTGCTTCACCTGAAAATTCCGTTAACCACTTATGCATGGTTGATGAACTTAGCCGATATTTGTGCTCAAAGGATGTGATAAAACTAGTGGCTACAACAATAAATAGCATGGCGCCTGCAAGTAATAAAGGTAAACGCTTCATATTCAATTGCGGGGTAAACATGTATAACCCTCCACTTCTGTTGACGTTTCTATCACATCCTATGCAGTGAAGAATTTAAATAGAATCCAATCTATGAAAAAATAATAGAGAACTTTTCTACGACTCATTCACTAATACTTTTAAGGCACAAAAAAACCAGTTCCTCAACTGGTTTGTGTTGTAAAGACGATCTCGTCTGGGTCTGTATGATTGCCACTTGCAAGCTTCTCGTAAATATCAATAAAAATACCTAATTCTTCTTGTGATAAATGATTAAGATAGCTACTTATAGAATTAACTCTCTCACTTTCAGCCTCTCGTAAAATTTCATGTCCTTCGTCAGTAATCTCTAAATAGACAATACGACGGTCTAAGTCACTACGGTAACGACTCACAAATCCACGCTTGTACAAACGATCCGCACCAACAGTTATCGCACTTGGTTTTACACCCATATAGTCAGCCAATTTTGAAACGGTCCATTTATTCCTAATACACAACGTCTTCAAAAGTACAAACTGTGTTTTCGTTAACTCCTTTTCTATAGCAATTTCCGGGTGTAAACGCTTTGACACAATATAATGCACTTTCTCCAATCTCTCCACATAGGACTTCAAATCCTTATTCCCCATACTATGAACCTCCAGCCTCTAAGTTGTAATGCGAGTATTATACTAACATTATACAAGAATTTTCATAACATTTGAACTATTATTTACAAATAATGTGTAAAAGTGTTGACGACTAGCATATAAATAGGATATATTGCGTTCAAATATATTTGAACGTTATAGGAGTGTTGAACATGCAGGAAATTTATCATATACGCGAAGTTGAGCAGTTAAAGGTTATCTCTGACCCGCTCCGTATCAAAATCCTATGGGAGATATTAGAAGAAGCTAAGACGGGAAAGATCTTATCAGACCTATTAGAAGTTCCAGCACCAAAGATTCATTACCACCTTAAAGAACTTGAACGTGTAGGTTTAATTAACGTTGAGAGGACAGAAGAAAAGAATGGCATTGTACAAAAGTTCTACAGGCCTGTAGCCCATTCATTTTCAATTGCCGAAATATTGCCTGATCAAAGGCTTGCTGTAAGAGATGAACTTTCAGATGCACTTAAAGAAAATATATTAGTTTCTCTTGAAAAAACAAAATCTATGGTTCGTAAATTAGATCCTGAAATACTAGCTTATTCAGATTCTCCTCTGAAATTTGGTTATCGACATGTAAAACTTTCTTCCGATCAAGTACAACTGTTACACGACAAAGCAAAAGAAATATCTGACTTAATCTCAGAATTTAAGAAGAATGAAAGTGACGATGGTGAGATCTATCACTACTTTATGCTCTCATTTCCTTTGAAAGAGACACCTTATCCTGAAGAGGAGCTAGAGTAAGATGGCTGAAACAGCAGCTTTACTCCAGAAAAGTGAAACAGAGTCTCTATTCAAAAAGCGCTCCTTTCTATTCATATGGGCGATAACAATTTGTTCTTCTTTTTCAATCGCCATTTTTCAATTCTCACAGAGCTGGTACGTCGTAAAGACTCTAGACAAAGAAGCTTCACTCGGCATTGTATTTATTGCAGCCAACGTTCCTCGTATTTTATTCATGGCTATTGGCGGAGTTCTAGCGGATCGAGTCAGCCGTACGAAAATCTTGTTTATCGCAAACTTTCTAAGAACTCTTTTGTTAGTCGGGTTGTTGATCATGCTTACAACAGGGCATCTCTCCCTTCTGTCTTTTATCATTTTTGGTTTATTTTTCGGGGCACTTGATGCTTTCGTATGGCCAGCAAACGGCTCTCTTCTGCCTAATGTTGTCGACCAATCTCAATTAACACGTGCAAATTCAATCATTCAGACCACCCAACAAAGCTCGTTAATACTTGGACCGATGATTGGAGGTCTTCTTGTGGCAAGTAGCGGAGGCTACATACTCTCGTTTGGTGTACCCGCTGTGATGCTGCTGCTCTCTGCCATTCTTGCTTATTTGTTAAATATCCCAGCTACCACGAGTTCAAGTACAGCAAAGCCTGGCATGTGGCTATCTATAAAAGAAGGTATCGATGTAGTAAGACAATCCGCTTTTTTAAAAGCACTCTTTCTTAGTACGATCTTTCTGAATGTTTTCGTAATCGGACCGTTGATGATGGGTTTGCCGATCTTCGTAAAAAACGTGCTCGACGGAAGCGCACTTGATTTTAGCTTTATTGAAGGTTCTATGGCTCTAGGCATGCTAATTAGCTCCGTTATTATAGGTATATTAAACGTTAAGAAAAGACGCGGACTGATGGTGACAGTTTCTTTATTTACCATGAATATATTCTTTTTCTTATTTAGTCAAAGTACCACCCTTTTTGCTTGTATGTTGACGATTTTCTTCATTGGAATTACGTTTCCCGCAACGAATATACCGCTTATTTCGGCGGTACAATCTTCCGTTGATAAGAACCTTCTAGGAAGATTGATGGGTTTGCTAACCATGGCAAGTATGGGTCTTGCTCCTTTATCACTTGCAGCAACGTCCATGTTAATCTCTTATGGCTTTTCTATTGAAAACATTATGGCTCTAGGTGCACTATCTTTAATTGTTGTTAATCTTTTGATCATGTGGAAACTTCCTGCTTTAAGAAAAATGGAATAGGTGGTGTAGACGATGAAAGTATTACTTATTGGCGGCACACGTTTTTTAGGAAAACATGTAGCAGATTCTTTTAACAACAATCATCATGAAGTGACTTTGTTTCATAGAGGGAAAACATCAAAGAAAGGGGTAAAAGAAAACGTTCATGAGATTATTGGTGACAGAGATCTTGATCTGTCCTCACTTAAGAGTGAATCTTGGGACATTGTAGTCGATACGTGTGGCTATTTTCCTAAGCAGGTTCGTAAATCAGCTGAAGCACTCAAGAAAGAAGGAACTTTCTATATCTTTGTTTCTTCAGTTTCCGTTTATGAAGATCAATCCGTTCGAAACATTACGGAGGAAGCGAAAACCGCTGACCTTATTGATCCGACCATTACTGAGATCGCTGAACATTACGGTGCCCTTAAAGCAGCTTGTGAACAAGAAGTTTTAGAGGTATTCGGTGAGAATGCTTTGATCGTGCGTCCAGGTTTGATTGTTGGCCCCCATGATTACACTGATCGTTTTACGTATTGGCCAGACAGAGGTGTTCGAGGTGGAGAAATCTTAATCCCTGATATGAAAGATACGACCGTTCGATTCATTGATGTTCGTGATCTATCGAATTGGATCGTAAGGATGGCTGAGAATAAGGAGAGCGGGATCTATCAAGCTGTTGGAGGTGTGTATGATTTCAATAAGTTTGTTCAAAAATGTTTGCGGAGCCAAGAACACTCCACAATCGTGCCTGTGGCCGAATCCTTCTTGTTAAAGGAGAACGTTGGCGAATGGGTTGAGTTGCCGCTCTGGATCTCAAGTGAAGATTATCGTGGTCTTGATTATGCGGATGATTCTAAAGCAATAAACAAAGGATTGATTTTCCGACCGATAGAAGAAACGTTAAAAGATACTGCAGATTGGTCTCAAAGCCGAAACTTAAATCCAGATGACTGGAAAGCAGGCTTACATCCTGATAAAGAAAAGAAGCTTCTAATAAAATGGAACGAAAGTGTAACGTTAAGTTAAAGAGAAAATAATTTCTTTTATTATTCAAAAATACATGAATGCCCATGGCACTTGTCCATACCATTTGACTCCTGGGGACATATAGTATGATTGTGAGATACAAAATCTCTCCTGTTGGCAAGAGGCCGGCAGAGCAATTCCCTACCCCCCATTTCTTCATCATGCGTTCGGTTTTCTTTACCATAATCCTTTCTAAGGATTATGGCTTTTTTTATAGATGAAAAGGGAGTTCATTCACTTACTCCCTTTTAACACACAAACTTCTTATCTTGGAAGACGCTTAGGATCATCATTAAAATGGATATATTTTTTTAGATGCTCAGGCAGTTCACCTTTTTGAAAAACATGTTGAATATCAGAAAGCGGAATCTCTAAACGTGCCAATGAAGGATATAACGGAAGAATTTCTTTCGGTTCATAAGATTGCTGATAGCTCGTGATCGCTTCGCTCGTCTCTTTTTCAACAGATTGACGATACGCATGAATCTCTTGTATCTGTTTGACCATCATCAAGTACTCTGCTTTTAAACGTTCAAGCTGATGTATTTTCTTTTCCATACTGTTTTTAGCAGTGTCTAATTCTCTATCGCGTGAGGAATATACGGTTTTCAAATACTCAGACAATCGGTCATCTCGGTTTTCTTTTAATTCATCCAGCTGTTCCATGGCATTTCGTTCTTTCTCCATAGCTAACAAGTATTTATTCTTTACTTCTGTTAAATCATCCATCGTGATTTTTGAGTTTCTTCCACCGTATGAATTTAATAACTCTTCATACTCATTTGAAGACCATTCTTTTTGTTTATGTAGTTGCTGCCACTTTTCTTGAGCGCGAGCAATATCGATATCGTATTCTTTTTTCATTTGCTTAAAATGGTTTAATTCAGGATACATAACAATCTCCCTTCGTTTTTCAACATTCATAGTATTCGGGAGGGTTTTGGGTTTAACGTCTCGAAAGTTTAAACAACTGTTTAAATGGATTGATTGTTTAGGTAGTCTGTGGTGGGTTCTTGAAAGTTATTGATTTTCGTTCCAGGTTGCTCGCTTTCCGGGGGGCGGGCGGTGAGCCCCTCGCCGCTACGCGCCATTGAGGGTCTCACCTGTCCCACTCGTCCCCCAGGAGTCTCGCACCTTACACTACAATCAAATTTTCAATGAAGCCTAAGAGACTTAACATCAACACATTGTTTAGTATTACCTAATAGAAAGAAGGATGAATCATGAAGATTACTGCGATTAGACATTGTAAAGCGGAAGGTCAAGAAAGTAATTCTCCATTAACTGCTGAAGGAGAACAGCAAGCCAAAGAACTGGCTGTTTTTTTGGAGGGTCACCATTTTGATTGTGTGATCTCAAGTCCATTCAAAAGAGCCATCGACACCATTAAACCTTTTGCAAAGTTATGTGAGCAATCTATAAAGGTAGATGAACGATTGGCTGAACGTATTCTTTCTGCTGAAGCTGACCCCAATTGGCGAAGTAATCTAGAACGTACATATATAGAAGAACATTTAAAGTTTCCTGGTGGTGAGTCCACATTTGAAGCAAAGCAAAGAATCTCTTCCTTCATTAATGACTTGCAAACTGAATCCTATAAATCCGTTCTGATTGTTACGCATGGAAATCTGCTTAGCTTGATGATTAATTTGTTTGATCCATCATTCGGCTTCAAGGAATGGGAGCTTCTCTCCAATCCAGATGTGTATCTTATTGATGTTTCATTAAAAGATGTATCCAAGCTGTGGGCGTCTTAAACTGGTACATAATTCCATACCCCCAACCCTCCTACAAAAGTCCCGAAACCTGTACACGTAAGATAAATTATTAGGAGGGAAACATCTTATGAAAAAATTAGTAGTAGCATCAGTATTAGGCGCTTCCCTATTCGGCGCAAACGCAGGAATCTCAGAAGCGGCATCTTCATGCCCATTTGCTTCTTTAAATAATAATCAAACTCAACAAGCTCAAGCAGCTCCAGCTCCACAACAGCAACAACAAGCTGCACCAGCTCCAGCACCAGCTCCACAACAAGAGCAAGCAAAAGCTCCAGCTGAAGCAGCTCCAAAAGCTGAAGCAGGTGCAGAACTAACTGCACAAGAGAAACAAATGTTAGATCTTGTAAACCAAGAGCGTGAAAAACAAGGTTTACCAGCACTAAAAGCTGATCCTGAATTAACAAAAGTTGCTCGCGTTAAAGCAAAAGACATGATCGACAATAACTATTTCGACCACAACTCACCAACTTATGGTTCACCATTTGATATGATGAAGAAGTTTGGTGTTGATTATAATACAGCTGGTGAAAACCTAGCAGGAAACTCTTCTGTAGAAGGTGCTCACACTAGCCTAATGAACTCTCAAGGTCACCGTGAAAACATCCTTAAGTCTGAATACACTAGCGTTGGTATCGGTGTAGTAGATGGTGGACAATACGGTAAAATGTTCGTCCAAATGTTTAAAGGATAATAAATATTAAAAAGCTTTCCCGCTGTGGGAAAGCTTTTTTCGTTCGCTTAAATATCATTAATGAATGGGAATCGTAATGGTGAACATCGTACCTTTTCCTTTTTTACTTTTCACATCTAATCTCCCGTTATGATGCTTGATGATGTTTGTGCTTACCATCAATCCTAAGCCGGTACCTTCGTCTTTTGTCGTAAAAAATGGTTTGCCAATCTTCTTCATGACCGTTTCATCCATACCGCATCCATAGTCGCGAATCTGAACCTGAAGAAAATCTTTCTTTCTAGATAACTTCATGTTAATTTCTACACAATCTCCAACAGCAGAAGCTTCGATCGCGTTCTTTAAAAAGTTGATAAACACTTGTTTAAGCTGCATAGGGTCACAATAAACAAGTGGGAGCTGATCTTCTACATCTTTTTTGATCTCGATATTCTTCATAATTGCTTGTGTGTTCAACAAGTCTACAGTGTCGTTAATGATATCGGTCACACATGACATCGTAAAGTTTTGTGAATTGCTTTTAGATAGTACTAAAAACTCTTTAATGATATGTTCAATTCGATCAACCTCAGTAAGAATAATCGTTAAATATTGATCGAATTCATCCGTTTGATTCTGGATGAGTTGGACAAAACCTTTTAAAGAAGTTAGTGGATTGCGTATTTCATGTGCTACACCGGCTGCTAGCTCTCCTACAACATTTAACGCTTCCGCTTTTAATAATTTTTGTTCCGTAAGCTTCTGATCCGTCACATCTTTCAAAATCGTAACATGTAGGTGATCTAAGATATCTTTTTCACAAGTGTATTGGATTTCTTTCACCTGACCATCTGGTGTCTTGTAACGGAACTCTCCTTCAATCTTTTTCCCATTCAAAACTTCTTTCCATTTCTTGCGGATTAGTTCTTTACCGTTTCCCACAAAAAATTGGTCTGCACGGATTCCTATGAGTTCCTCTTTTGAAAGTTGTAATAGTTCACAAGCACGGTCGTTCAGTTCGGCAATCTCCATATTTGAACGACATAGAACAATCGCTTCAAGTGCATGATTAAACAACTGTTTAAACTTTTTTAAATTTTGAACAGTTGTTCGTTCTTCCTGTCTAATCGATGTTATATAGGATGTTCCCACAACCTCTATAACATCAGGGTTGTTTCCTACTATAGGATAAAGAGTTGTACGTATACTTCTAACGCCTAAATAAATGTCTGTGGTTTGAATCGAACCTGAGAATGCTCTTTCTAATGGTTCTGTCCACTCAGCGATTAACTCTTTGTTATATAGGTCGTGTAGGTTTGTTCCTGGTTCAGGTTTTATGGACACACCGAGTTCATCAAGCATAGAACCTACAGAATAGGTAAACTTATATTCACCCTCACCATCTCTTCTCAAACCGAAAAAATGGATAGGACAATGATTAAGAGAATGGTGAAAATCGGCAATACGTTTAATTTCGACTTCTTCATATTGCTTGTTCATTAATTAGTCCCCTTCTTATTTACAGAATTTCCTGATCTGTTGCTGCTCGGGCTATTATGAGATTTAACCACTTCACCTTTATTTGCACTAAACTTTTTAATTCGACAAAATTATTGTTTTCCCTATTGGACAACTTTCCCATTTTTTACAATCAACGATACGGGTCTTTTGAAGTGTTTTCCAAAATAAACTATTTCAGCTTAAAAGAAATAAAATAAAAGCCTTCTACCAAAATTGGTCAAAGGCTTTAAAACAATACTTACCTATTCATCTTATTAATTTCATCCTTCATGAAGGCATAATCCATTGGACCTATATGCGAATTACTGATCATTCCTTTTTCATCGATAAAATAGCTAGTAGGAATCGACACAGCTCTAAACTGTTTTCCTATTGTATTCTTTTCATCAAGAGGAATGGGAAAAGATAACTCATATTCTTTAGCAAACTTGCTTACTTTCTCTGTACTTGTTTCAGAGTACTCCAGATTAACTGCTAAAATTTCTACATCTTTGTTCCTATAATCTCTATAGAACTTCTCCATTTCGGGCATTTCCTCCCTGCATGGCGGACACCAAGTAGCCCAAAAGTTAACAATTACTTTTTTTCCACGATAATCCTTTAAGTCGACTTGCGTTCCGTCTAGCGTTTTTAATGAAAAGGTTGGTGCTGTGCTTCCTTGTTTTAGTCCAGTATTTTCTTCTTCCTTAACTTCCGTTGGTTGTTCTTCCTTATTATCAATTGCCGTATAAAACGCAAGGCCAATTAAGCCAGCAAATAGGAGAAGTATAACGATCGATTTTATTTTCAAAGTAATTCCTCTTTTCAAGTTGGTTCACAATATTCATTATAGAGGATTTTGTCGTGCAACTGCAAAGTACTCCTACGCTCATAAGTAACGTGACAAGCGTCAGAGTGGATCAATTGTCCTAAAAATTAGAAAAGACAACAACTTATGTTTAAGCTGTTGTCTGTCGGGTACTTATAAATTAGAAGCCATCACAATTGTGCCAACTGGCTTTTTACTGTTTGGAGTTGGTTCATGAGAGATTGCAACTGCATCCCAATTGTGTTCGCCTTCAAATTTCACAGGGAACACCACTGCACCGTTTCCATTTTCGTCTGGTGTGAATGTGCCAGCTCGATAAGGTGTGTCTCCTTCAATCAGCCAAACCTGATAAGTCTCGTTTCCTTTGACCTGTGTTAGATTATTCGTCTGAACAACAAGGTTCATCGTACCATTCTCTTGTACCATTGAAGCTACACCTGTCGAATCTGTCTCTTCAGACGCAAGTTGAACGGTCTTGAACGTTTTGTTGATCTGCTCTTCGATCACTTGTTCATTTTCCTTGTTCTCATTAAATAGATAAGCATTCGTACCAAGTGATAACAATAGACCAGCTGCAAGTAAACCTTGCATCCATGGTTTTGATTTGCGTTGGGTAATAGGAGAAACCTTTGTCGCGGATTCATCGGTTACTTTATCAGACTGCTTTTCTTGATGTGTAAAGCTTGAGTCAAAAGCCGTAACATTTGTTAGAATCCGTTCTTTCATACCAATCGGAGGTTGTGCCTCTTCTGATAAATATGGAAGATCGGCTGTTAGGTCTTGCCATTCTGCCCATTCTTCTTGGCAGGCGTCGCATTGCTTTAAATGTTTTTCGAAAGCATCTTTTTCTTTACCTTCTAGCAAGCCATTATAATATTCCAGCAGATTATCGCAAGTTTTCTGTTCCATATTTATCCCCCCTCTCTCGATAGATCTTTTTTAAATGTTTCAGTGCTAAACGTATCCTTCCTTTTACCGTACCGAGAGGAATGTTCTTTCGCTCTGCAATGTCTGATTGTGAGTAGCCTTTGAAATAGAACATCTCTACAATATCTTGCTGCTCTTCTGTTAAAGAAGAAACGGCTTCCTTCAGACTCTCTCTTTCCTCGTTCCATGTAACGGTCTCTTCTACACTCTCAGTTCGTTCGTAATCTATATCTTTTTCTAAAATCTCAACTTCATTTTTTTGTTGCTTTCGTATTAAATCAATACAGGCATTTCGTGTAACGGTTAAAAGCCATGAAGAAAATTTCCCTTTATCCTCTGAATAGAGTCCCTTTTTTCGCCACAGTTTCATAAAAACGTCTTGAACTGCCTCTTCAGCCAACTCGTTTTGCCTCAACATTTTAAATGAAAAAGAAAACAATAACTTTTCATAACGATCATACAGCATTTCAAGGGCTTCTTTATTTTCTTCTTGAACTTTTAGATAAAGTTCGTAATCAGAAGTTCTACCCATCTTTTGTCTCCTTTACTGCACACAGAATAAATCTATCATATCAAAATGAGGCAGTATTTGTCTTTTTTTACGATGGATGTATAAAGATAACGTTAAATAAAGCAATTCGGATCACATATTTTCCAACTTTTATCATTAAGTTTCCCTTTATCTTTCCGATATAAAAGAAAATATAGCTCAAGAAAAAGATACAGAATTTAAAGATAAAGTGAGGAACATCATTATGGATCGCACAACATTAATCGGAGTCATTCTAGGCATATTGGCTGTAGGTGTCGGAATGTTTTTAAAAGGCGCAAGTCCCACAGCCTTATTGAACCCAGCGGCATTGCTTATTATATTTGCCGGAACTGCAGCAGCTATCCTCATCGCATTTCCACTGAACGAAATCAAAAAGATTCCTGCTCTTTTCAAGATTTTATTTAAAGAACAAAAGCTCATCGATATGAAAGAGCTTGTAACAATTTTTATTGAATGGGCAACTGTTGCTCGTAAAGAAGGATTGCTCGCATTAGAACCTAAAGCCGAAGAAGTGGATGATCCGTTCCTTCAACAAGGAATTAAGATGATCGTGGATGGTCAGCCACCTGAATTTATTAAAGATGTCCTAATGAAAGACTTAGAAACGATGGAAGAACGTCATGCAAGCAACGCTACGATCTTTACACAAGCTGGGACATATGCTCCGACTCTTGGTGTCTTAGGTGCAGTTGTAGGTTTAGTTGCGGCACTAGGAAACATGGCGGACATTACTGCCTTAGGAAAAGCTATTTCAGCAGCTTTTATCGCTACTTTATTTGGTATTTTCTCTGGATATGTGTTGTGGCACCCCTTCGCTAATAAATTAAAACGAAAATCAAAAAAAGAAATCATGATTAAAGAGATTATGATCGAAGGACTGTTATCTATTCAAGACGGAACTTCACCAAAAATTTTAGAAGAAAAACTGTTAACGTATATTCCAACTAGCGAACGTGATCAATACAAAGCAGGTGGTTCAGTTGGCTAAAAAGAAAAAGCATCATGATGAACATGTGGATGAATCTTGGCTTATTCCCTATGCAGACATGCTCACGCTTTTGTTAGCATTGTTTATCGTACTGTTTGCTATGAGTGAGATCGATGCTCAGAAGTTCAAGCAGATGGCAAGTGCTTTTCGAAATGAATTTACAGGCGGAACAGGTGTCATGGAAGAACAGGTTCCTATTCCTTCTCCCGACTCTACTCCTATTCCTGATGCTCAAAAAGAAGTCATCTCTAAGGAAGAAAAAGAACGTTTAGAAGCTGCGAAGAAAGAACTTGAACAATTAGAAGAGATGGAAAGAAAGATCAATGCCTATATTGAAACCAACAAACTGGATTCTAGTCTTCAAACAAAGCTAACAGAAAACGGCTTGTTGATCACCATCTTAGATAATGCTCTGTTCGACTCTGGCAGTGCTACAGTTAAACCTGGATCTATTGAGATCGGAAAAAAACTTTCTGATCTACTCGTGACCACGCCACCACGAAATATTGTCATCGCTGGCCATACGGATAATGTTCCGATCAGCACGGCAAACTTTCAATCAAACTGGGAACTCAGCGCGTTAAGAGGGATTAACTTTATGCGTGTTCTACTCGAGAATCCTTCATTGAAACCGAATCAGGTCAGCGCAAGCGGTTATGGAGAGTATCGTCCAAAGTCAGAGAATAAAACTCCAGAAGGTCGAGCAAAAAACCGTCGTGTTGAAGTGCTCGTTCTTCCGAATGTTAGTTTGAAAGCTGTGCAGTGATGGGTTAAGTCAGAGGGTAGGGTAAGCTGGAGTGAAGAACGATGAATCTCGAGAATCGATCATAAATATCGAGAATCGATCACAAACACATTTCACACAACACGTTCTTCACACCTTATCTAATACTTCCACAAAAAAACTGGCTCTTGAAGTGGTAATTCCACGATCAATAAGCCAGTTTTTATTTTTATTCTATCTTTTTACTCGTTTTATAGCTATCCAAGAAATGAATACGCTCCAGCATGGTCGGATGGCCGTATAAGAACCATTTTACAAGCTTCGGTGGGTTCACTTCGCTTAAAGAAACGGTGGCGAGTTCTTGAAAAGCCCCTACTGCAGCTTTCGGATTGTTAGTCATCTGAATCGCATACAGATCAGCGTCACGTTCTGCTTTTCTCGAAACCGCATTCTCCACTGGAGATACAACAAAGCTTAACAGAGAAAAGATCAATAGCAGTGCGGGAAGTGCCGCTAGATCTCCTATCCCTTTTATCCCCCATGATTTTCCGTACTTCTCGACCCATTTACGGTAGATGATATTTCCGAGCCATAATCCTAAGAACGATAGGACGACAGATGAGATCAAATTCCAATACAGATGGTTCATCACATAATGTCCAATCTCATGGGCCATTACGAACAAGACTTGGTTATCACTCAATTTATTTAGAGTTGTATCCCATAGGACAATTCGCAGGTTCGATCCAATCCCATTAACATAAGCATTTAATGCATTTGTTTTTTCAGACATGTTCACTTCATAAACATTTTCAGCCGGAATGTCCGCTCTTTCTGCTATATCTAAAATTTTTCCTTTTAGCACTTCATCTTGAAGCGGATAGAACTTGTTATACAATGGATCAATCACAACGGGCTGAATAAAGTACAAGAACAAAGTAAATGGCACGGAAAGCAGCCACGCGTAAAGCCACCATCTCTTTTCGTATTTCTTGATCAACCAGTACATCACAGCGACCATCACGGTTGTTAACAGCCAGTTGATCCAGAAATCCACTAGTCCATCCCTCATCCAGCTGTGAAACGATTGAACGGATATATTGTAACTTTTGGAAACGGTGAAACTGTAGTAGCGGAGTGGGAATGTTAACACCCAGCTGGCAAACGAAAGCAACAGCACGTAAAGACCAGTGTGTACAATAGAGAATTTTGTTAACCCGCTGGAAGTCTTTCGGAACCATTTGGATAACCCGAACCCTAGAACAAACAGATAGATCAACCATTCGAGCGGCACAGAAATGAAGTAGATGAAATCTTTGATCCTTGAAAAATCAGTGCTAAGTTCTAGTTCACGGTCAGTCATAAAGACTGCTGGATCCGCAGCAGAGCCTTTTAGATCAACAGGCAAGTTTGCGTCCGCTCCTTGAAACAAATAAAACCACATCAAACCCGCGTATATTGCAAAACCGATAACAAACCATAACGATTTTTTCAAAACATGCGCCCCCCTTTACTACCTACTATAAAGTGTAGGGCGATTTGTCCAAATTAGAACAAGCTTTCATAAAATACTTATAAAATATTAAAGAGCATTGGCTAACGTTGGTACGACATGAAGGTTTTCATGCTCTACTTCTACAGAATTA
The DNA here is from genome assembly GCF_049537595.1 of Fictibacillus nanhaiensis. Lineage (GTDB taxonomy): Bacteria > Bacillota > Bacilli > Bacillales > Fictibacillaceae > Fictibacillus > Fictibacillus nanhaiensis_F. Next base: position 182,378 of record NZ_JBMULM010000002.1, on the reverse strand, counting down.
GGCTGGATGTATACGGCTCTTAATCCCATAAGAAGTGCCGGTGCGATTTCATTTATAAAATTATCACCAATCGATACAGCTTCATGAGGCTGTATGCCATATTCATTCAAAATCGTCTTTAATTTTTCTTTCGTCTTTAACGGCTTTTCACTCTCGGTATAAAGAGCGTCAAACAGATCTTGGAGCTCCAACTCATTTAACAATCGTTTTACGTCTTCTCTTTCACTGTTCGTTAAAAGGACCACCTTTTTCTTCTCCTTTAAACGTTGCAAAGCCTGTTTAAGACCTGGTGTTTTCGTTAGCTGAAACTGATCGGTTACCATATACTCTTTTGTAGCGTTGTAGCATTCCCACGTATCTGCTTGCTTCACACCGAAATGCATAGCTGTCGCATATGGCAGCCACCATCCATCACCAATCGCGATCAATCGGTCAAAATCATACACAAGTTCGCCTGAGAATTCTGCTCTTACTCTATCCTGTGACCACTCTTCTCCATCAAAGGATGTTACTTTTGTTACTTGCAAGGTCATGGGATCTACCGTAACACTTGCATCATTCTTAATGTCATACACTTTACCGATAGCAACAGGGTGTGTTCCTTTTTTCATACTTTCATATGTATCCCAGTAGGCTTGTTGTTTCTCATCAGGCACTCTTTTTTGTAACAAGCGGCAGTAATAATCAAAATGGTCTGTATCTTCATATAGCGTTCCGTCCAAGTCAAAAATAAGTAACTTTGCATCATCAATAATCGATTTCACGTCTCATCCCTCCTTCTTTCATTGTAGTAATCCTACTCAAAAAAAGTAAAGGAAAGTACGTTGACATAAATTTACTAATCTTGTATGTTATAAGTGTACTATACACAGTAATACACACATATAGTATATAAAGGTGGGATAACATGATATTGAATTTAGATCCCCGAAGCAATACACCGATATGGGAACAAGTCGTTCATCAGATCAAGGAATTGATCTTGCGAGAAATTTTGTTGCCAGAAGAAAAATTGCCTTCGGTACGCGAACTATCAGGAACATTACTGATCAATCCAAATACAGTGAGTAAGGCTTATCAAGAATTAGAGCGCCAAGGGATCATTGAGACCTTGAGAGGCAAAGGCACGTTCGTTTCCGCTTCTATCGTACCTAAAGCAGATGATCAGAAGATTACGGAACTAAAACAACAGCTAAAACAGCTATTTATTGAAGCTTCCTATCTAGGTATCGATCACCAAACATTATCAAAGTGGTTGAAAAACTATTCAGAAGAGCTTGGGGGTAAAGACAGTCATGCTGAGAGTGAATAATATCAGTAAAACAATTGAAGGGTCTCAAGTATTAGACCATGTGAACATTACACTTGAACCAGGTACGATTGCAGGATTGGTCGGAAGAAATGGTGTTGGAAAGTCCACGTTACTCCGCGTAATCGCCGGTATTTTAGACCCTGATGATGGCCAAGTTTTATTTAATGATGCAGATATTCATCAAGATCCTCATGTTAAGCAAAAGATTACGTATGTACCTGACTCGACTGAGATTCTAAAAAGCTATAGCGTTAAAGAGATCGTAAAGCTCTATGATGCAATCTATGAAGATTTTGATATTGTATATTTTTACTCTCTTCTGGATCGCTTTAAGCTTCCTAAGAATAAAAAGATCAGAACATACTCTAAAGGAATGAAGGCGCTGTTCTTAATGATCCTTTCCTTTTCAACGAAATCGGATCTGATTATTTTAGATGAACCAACAAACGGACTTGATCCTATCGTGAAGAGAAATATCTTGCAATTTATCATTGAGGAAGTGAGCGAGCGACAGTTATGCGTCCTCATCTCTACTCATCATTTAGAGGAAGTCGAAAAGATGGCAGACGTGCTCATCATGATTAAAGAAGGACGAATTGACTCTACCACCTCAATCGAGGATGCAAAATCATCGTTCCGTAAAGTACAGGTCGTTTACAAACATTCCCTGCCTGAGAAGATTGCGCAACTAAGTAACGTGAACATCATAAATCAAACCGGACGTGTTTATACATTGATGATCAAAGGAAACATTGATGCAACACTTGAGAAGTTGCATCAGGAGAACCCATTATTACTAGAAGAACTACCTATGACACTCGAAGATATTTTCATTTCATCACTTGGAGGTGAATCACATGTTTCATAAAGCATTATGGATGCGAAACCAAAAACTTGGGAGCCCTGCCGTATGGGGGATCTACATTTCCTTGTTCTTGTTTTTACCTTATTCTTTCTTTGGAAAAGCCCAAAGTATGTTAACAGAAAAAAACAATCCCTATACGGATGCACCTGAAAACTATTACATGAACTTTCATTTTTCTGGTGCAGATATCGTATTTTTCTTATTTTTAATCGTAGGATTAGCTGCCCTTTTAGTCGGCAGTGAGCGAACAACTCATGCGACTGACCTAACGTTCTCACTTCCCTTTAAACGTAAAGATATTTTTCTTTCAAAGTGGATCTTTGGAGTGGGTCATATTACGACTGGTCTACTCGTTAATTTGCTATTATGTATGTTGATCGTCAAGTTTACTATTCTTTCAGAAGTAACAGATGCGGCATTTCTCTTTGACTTTATGATGGTCGTTATTCCGTTCTCTATCGCTATTTTCTCATTTAGTTTATTCATAGGAACGATTGCAGGAAGTTTAATTTCTCAACTAGTATTGAGTGGGATCTTTTTAATCTTTCCACTCGGTTTTATATCTCTTGTAGTTTCATTTTTAGAATATCATGGGATTTCTATCAATCTCAATGCACCATCTACTGTATTATTTAGCGATTTGATCAACAGTTTTACACTGCCAATTCCTATTATAGATTTTCGGTATTATGTAGATCTCTCAGATAATTCATTTACTGAGTTCACACACATCCCATATGTTATGTTACTCATTCCACTCGCTTATACGATCCTATCCGTAGTCTTTGGAACGTGGCTCTTTAGCAAAACTAAGAACGAGAACAACGGTAGATTACTTGTTTTTGAAAAAGGAAGAGGATTCTTTACCTTTGGCGTTGTATTATGCTTTGCTCTAACGTTCGGAATGTTAGGTGGCGGTATATTTGGCGACTATGATTCTAGATCGCTAATCGGCTATTACCTATCTGCAACGATAGGTGGCGTTTTAGCATTCTTTATGTTAAAAAAATTGATTCATTTCCGTATGCAGTTTGGTAAATAAAGAGAAGAGCGGACGCCATGTTCGCTCTTTTTTGTTTGCCTTATTTATGTTTGGGCATCCTGATAACAGCACATGTAAATGAGGGATGACGATGGATGGAATCTTAATCACGATCTATAGAACCGTTCTAGGCTTCGCCTTTTTGTTAATGCTTATGAGATTACTAGGGAAAAAACAACTTGGTGAGCTTACTTTTTTTAACTATGCAACGGGCATCGCGATGGGTAATATCATTGGAGATATGGTCGTTCATAAAGAAATCACGGTTTGGGAAAGTTTGGCCTCTCTGAGCTTCTGGGCGCTAGCCGTATTTGGCATAGAATTTCTCAATCGCCATTCACCCTTGCTCACAAAACTCACGAAGAGTCAGCCTACGATCGTTATAAAAAAAGGACAGATCATGCAAAAAGAGCTTAAACGTATGCAGATGTCGATGGATGATTTATTGATGCTTCTCAGGATCAGTGCGGTCTTTGATATTACGGAAGTAGAGTATGCAGTTATGGAGCCCAACGGACAACTAAGTGTGTTAAAAAAGCCACTCAAAGATTCTGTCACAAAAGAAGATCTAAACATCCCACTAGAAGCTCCTCAATATTTACCAACGATGTTGATCTCAAACGGAGAGAAAATAGATCAACCATTCAAGGAATATAACCTATCAGCCGAATGGTTGGATCAGCAATTAAAGAGTGGGGGCTATCAAGATGTTAAAGAGGTCTTCTTCGCACAGCTACAAGATGATGGCGAGGTCTTTTTTGTAAAAAAAGAAAAAAGCAGCTGATCTGCATGTCAGCTGCTTTCCTTCATTATTTTCCTTTTTTCACTTCATGAAGAAGGTCTGGGAAGTTCGTAAACATTCCCGTTACACCCCAGTCGATCAGTTTCTGCATCTCTTCTTTTTCATTAACAGTATACGGATGGATCTCGAGGCCGTTCTGAACCACTTTTTGTACATACTCTCGGTCGATCATATCGCTGTTTGGCCCGATTCCCATCGCATATTGTTTGATGGATTGCACTTCTCTATCCGTTAACTCAGCAGGACTTGTATACTCTAAAAGTTGAACAAGGTTCACGGACGCATCGAGCTTGTTCATCTTTAAAAGACTTTCAGAGCTGAATGATTGAACCAACAGCTTATCTTTATTAATTCCGTACTCATTTACTTCATCAAGAAGCTTTTGTTCCATACCTGGATAAACTTCAGGTGATTTTGTTTCAATATAATAGTTCGCGTTCTTTCCAAATGTCTCGAATACTTCTTTCAATGTTGGTACTTGAAGACCTTCATAAGCTGCTTTTGCACGTTCTGGATATTTCTCGTTGAACCAGCTTCCTGCATCAAGCTGTTTGATCTCTTCAAGAGTATGATCTTTTACTAGACCTGTTCCATTCGTTGTACGGTCTAACGTCTCGTCATGCATAGCGATCAACTCGCCATCTTTTGTCATCTGAAGATCGACTTCAATGTAATCTCCATGCATTTTTTCACCCATCTTATAAGAAGTGATCGTGTGTTCTGGCGCATAACCAGAAGCTCCACGATGCGCAACATTTAAGATGTCTTTATGTTTTTCTTTTGCATCAACCACTGAACTATCAGCCCCCATCAATGTAAGACTTAGTGCTAAAGCTCCTATACCCGTTTTTAATAGTTTCTTCATCATGCTGCACTCTCCCTTTGTTATAAGTGAACTACTATGTCACTGTAACAAGGGAATGTGAACCTGCTTTTTCATTTCTGTAAATCACATGTGAAGTTTTTGTATACAAAAAAAGCTAGTCCGAAATGTTCGAACCAGCTTTTGTAAGTGTTATTATTTTTGTTCTAAGAATTTCTTGATCGCAAACGAGACGCCACTCTCGTCGTTTTCTTTCGTAACAAATGAGGCCATCTCTTTTACCTCATCAACAGCATTTCCCATCGCTACAGGAAAACCTGCCACTTCTAACATGGAAACATCATTATAGTTATCGCCGATTGCCATCGTGTCTTTTAATGAAATTCCTTTAAGCTCAGCATACCGTTGAACCGCCACACCTTTTTGTGCTTCACTGTTCGTGATCTCTAAGTTGTTATCAGCAGAAGCACTGACTGCGAGAGAATCAACACCTTTTAAATGCTGAAAAGCACGTTGAAGCTTTGCAGTATCACTAGAAAACGCAAGAAATTTATAAACTTCAATTCCTTCCTCACTCAGAAGTTTATCAAAATCTCCAACAACACTCACTAAACCTAGGCGGAAACGACGAAGAGCCGCTTTTTGAACATCGTCATCTGTAGCCTCTGGATTGGAAGTTAATACGATATCTTTCATCACTTCGTAAGCTTTTTCACGATTATCTGTAAACGTTCCTTTGCTCGTGTAGAGTTCATAATAAATATCTTCTTCGTCCAGAATTTTTTTTATATCCTTGTACTGCTCCAACGTTAACGGAATGGAAGAGAGGATCTCCCACCCTTCAGATCGAATCTCTGCGCCATTCACGCAAATAAGTGGCAGATGAAGATCTGCATCTTCTAGCGTATGTTTGGCTTCATCATAAGAGCGACCTGTAGCGATGACAACATGATGGCCATCTTTTACAGCATTTTTGATGGTTTCACTGTTCTCTTTTGTAACTTTTAACTGTCTATTAACTAGAGTTCCATCCATATCAATTGCGATTAATTTCATCTAAATCATCCTTTATTGCTTAGTCCATTAGTAAGTGTACCCATAATTGAAAGCTTGTTAATCATTATTTGAAGCTTATCAGGTAACAAAAAAAAGAGCTATAGATAGCTCTCCGATTTTACAAATTATTAATCTTTATAGATAAAAGATTGTACAACGTCCGTTACAGCATGGAAAATCTCGACGGCTTGAAAAGAGAGTACAGATAAAGCTGAAACGGAAAACAAACCAATTAGTACAAAACGAACTAAATGAGGCATCTTGTATCTCCTCCTTTTAATTGTGATTATACGCCCACCTTTTCAACAAATCAATTCATAAGGTGTAATATTTACAAAGTAAATTATGACAATATCCTACAAGAACGTATAACCGTACAAAACGAAGATAGAAGATAGCACGACCACGATCACATTTAAGTTCAACCAAGCCGCGATAAATGCTGCAGCAGCACCTATTCCCCCATATAGATAATTTTCTGGATTGATGGTGAATACACCTGGAAAAATGAGAGCACCTAATATAGCAAAAGGAACGTTCTTCAATATCCCTTGTATCCTTGGATGGAGATGATTCGTATGAAAGAGAACGAGCGGCAACATCCTAGGAATATAGGTTACAATTCCCATTCCGACAATTACCCATATTAATTGTTCACTCATCTCTCTCATCTCCCTTCATAAAAAACTCGATTGAAACAGCAGCAATTAAAGTGGATAGAATGATTCCCCATCCACCTTTTAAAGTTGGAACCAATGCGAAGATCGAATTTAATACGGCTGCACTTGCGGCAAGAGCAATGACTTTCTTGCTTTTTTTTGCAGCAGGTACGAGTAGTGCGATAAACATCGCATAAAGCGCGATCCCCATACTATCTTGCAGTGATTGCGGAAGTGCCGCTCCCATCACATAACCTACCCCTGAAAAGATTACCCAACAGCTGTATGCAATGATTCCTAAGCCAAGCAAATAGCTTCCCGTGATTTTTTTTTCGGATGAGGTCGCAGCTACAGAAAAAGTCTCATCCGTAATGAAAAAAGCATAGACCGCACGCAGCCATTTAGGGTCATCCTCAGCACGCTCCTTGAGAGAAGCACTCATCAGAAGATGCCTAATATTCATAATGAAAGTGGTCAGGATTAGTTCTGCAGCACCACTCATTGCTACAATCATCGATAAGGCAATGTATTGTGAAGCACCTGCAAACACGATAACACTCATGCCTATCGTTTCAAAAAGACTTAACTCTGCAGCTTTAGCGAGCAGACCAAATGTAAATGCAACTGGCATGTAGCCAATAGCGATCGGCAAACCAGCTTGAACACCTCTCTTCCAGTATGCAGGTGTTTCTTCTCTATGTACGGAAGGGCTTGGCATCATCTTTTTCATCTCCGTTTTATAAGCTGTGGAAGCTATTAAATTGTAAGGGGTCTGTCCCCGGGACAGACCCCTTATCATTATTTCTGTCCTGTGATCGTGCGTAGAATAAGGTCTACACTATCAGAAGCTTTAAACGTGTCCATGTTTTTCTTCATCTGCTCTTGATCAGCTTTCAGATCTTTTAAAGAGGTGATCAATGTTACTTTCGTAAGTTCTTCTTCATAAAGAACGTGACAATAGCCTTGTTTTTCAAAGGATTGCGCATTAAGGATCTGATCTCCTCTACTCGCCGCTCTTGAAAGGGGGATAAGCAGCATCGGTATCTTAAGCGTCAGCCACTCAAAGATACTGTTCGATCCAGCACGTGAAATCACAAAGTCCGTTGCTGCAACCACATCTGGAAGTTCACTTTGAATATACTCGAACTGTCTGTAGCCTTCTGTATTTACTAAACTTTCGTCTACGTTTCCTTTTCCGCATATGTGTACGATCTGATAAGAACGTAATAATTCCGGCAGAGCTTCACGAAGAGCTTCATTGATCTTACGCGCACCTAAGCTTCCGCCCATGATTGTGAGTACAGGTAGATGGTTTCGGAAACCTAAGAAAGACAAACCTTTTTCTCTAGTACCTTGGAGCAGTTCATCTCGGATCGGTGAACCCGTTACAATCGCTTGCCCTGCAGCAAAATGTTTCTTCGCTTCATCAAACGTAACGAAGATCTTCGAAGCAAATTTAGAAGAGATCTTGTTAGCCAAGCCAGGTGTAATATCTGATTCATGGATGTAAACAGGAATGTTACGCATCCATGCGGCGATAACCACAGGTACAGCCACGAAACCTCCTTTTGAGAAAACAGCATCTGGCTTTATTTTTCCGAGCTTAAAATAAGCTTGTGCAACACCAGCTGCCACTTTAAAAGGATCTTTTATATTTTTTAAGTCAAAATAACGACGAAGTTTCCCACTCGAGATTCCATGATAGGGGACGTTCGTTCCATCTTGTATCAAACTTTTTTCTATACCATCAACAGAACCGATGTAATTCAAGTCCCATCCCATCTTCTCCAATTTAGGTATTAAGGCCAAATGCGGCGTTACGTGTCCAGCTGAACCACCGCCAGTTAAAACTAACTTCTTCAAACAGCATTCCTCACTTCTTTTATATCCGTCGTGCTCATTAAAGACGGATGTTATCTTATCGCCATTTTAATATATGTAGCCTAAAAAAGAAAATGGCATGTGAGTGATAATTGTTTGTTAATTCTGATTGATTTTCACGTTTCTTTGGTTATGGATGAAAGTTTTAGTAATTTTAGTTCATGGGTAGCCTAAATAAACGTCATTTAGCTCATCAAAAATCAGTTTCTACTAATACCAATGGTGGTATAAGCATATCTAATTCAAGATATTCTTGAATTAATCCTAGAAATTCCGGACTTATTCCAGCGAGTTTTAGCAATAATCCGGCGAGTTTTGATCATATATCGGCGAGTTGACATTGTTCGACAAACTCAAGACTCCATATACCCTCAACCCCAACAAAAAAACGGCCTACAAGACCGTTTTTTTACATCATCAAAACACTCAAACAGAACTTTTCTCTTTCTTACGTGCTGGCGGTACATGAATCGCTTTTCCACTCACACTCTCAATCGCTTCAAGCCAAGCTTCGTTCAATGCTGGATGCGCATAAACCGGGTAAGCCAGATCTTCTTCACGCGCAACCATCTCAAGTGCGAACGTCCCAGCTTGAATCATTTCAACAGCGCCTGCTCCCATCATGTGAATGCCAAGCACGACATCACTCTTCGCATCCATCACCATCTTGGACAGACCTTCTTTTTGACCGAGGATGGAAGCAAACCCATTGCCGCTCATTGAAAATTGCCCCGTCTTCACTTCATAGCCTTCTGCTCGGGCTTGCTCTTCTGTCAGACCAACGGAAGCAATCGGCGGATTCGTGTGCACCACATAAGGAACAAGGCTTAAATTGAATGCGGACTGCATTCCTGCAATATGTTCAGCTGCCGTCTTTCCTTGTTTGATCGCTTTTGAAGCTAACTTCATCCCGATCGTACAGTCACCGGCTGCGTATATGTTAGGAACAGAACTTTGGCTATGTTCATTTACGATAATAAAACCACTCTCATCTCGCTCTAACGAAATTACATCAAGACCAAGTCCATCTACATTTGGTAAATAGCCAGCAGCATACAATAAATGGGAAACTTCAACAGATACTTTTTCAGCACCATCTTTGTTAAGCGTAACGGTTACTGTATGATCAGCTTCCTCAGCTCCATCCCATAAATGATTCTTGAAAACTTTTATCTTATTTTTCTTTAAAACACGCTGCAATTCTCTTTCAATACTAGCATCTAAACCAAAACCTTCAGCAGGAATGACTATACTCACTTCACTACCGAGCTGTCTATATGCCATTGCTGCCTCTAGAGCGAAGTAGTCTTCACCATAGATGAGTAAAGATTTTGGAACCTCCTTCAACTCCCATAACGTGTGCGGTGTCATGATTCTATGTGATAAAGTTGCTTGTTTCGGTAGGATCGGTGAACTTCCAGTCGCGATGAGCGCGTGCTCAAATTCATACATCTCAAAATGATGACCTGAATCAATTCCTATTCTCTCACCGGACATAAAAGATGCTGTCCCTGTTAAATGCTCGACTTTGTTTGCTTTTATCAGGGCTTCTACTCCCTTTTGTAGTCCAGTTACGACCGAAGAATAGTAGTTTGAGAATGTATCATATTCAAAACTGGCTTCCGAAACTGAAATCCCCATGTTTTTATACTGAGAAAGGCTTGAAAAGTTAGAAGCAGATTGTGTAAGGCTCTTTGAAGGAATACATCCTTTATGGAGGCAAACGCCGCCTAACTTTTCTTTTTCAATAAGCGTAACTTCCATTCCAAGCTGTGCGGCACGAATCGCGGCATGGTATCCGCCAGGTCCGCCTCCGATAATAACCAGTTGTCGTTTTGTTGCAAAGTCACCTACAACCATCTATATCAGCTCCAGTGTCATGAAGTAAGGATTCTCGATGAGTTCTTTTACACGGTTCGTGAACATGACAGCCGTTGCACCGTCAGCAACGCGGTGGTCAAACGACATGGATACGTTCATCATAGAACGGATCACGATCTCATCTCCGATCACAACAGGCGTTTTCTTTGTTTTATGAAAAGCCATCAGCGCAACTTCAGGATGATTGATGATCGGCGTAGCCGCGATCGAGCCCAGCGGACCAACGTTTGAGATCGTAAACGTGCTTCCTGTTAGATCAGAGCCTTTCAGCTTGTTCGTCTTAGCACGTGTGATCTTGTCTTTCATGTCAACCGCGATGTCTCGTATATTTCTCTGTTCAACTTGTTGGATTACCGGTACGATCAAGCCCTCATCAGAATCTGTGGCGATGCCGATATTCACGTTTTTCTCAAGACGAATAACTTCTTTTTCTTCATCCAGCTTTGCGTTAAAAATAGGGAAATCTTTTAATGCGATCTGAATCGCTTTTACGAAAAACGCTGCAACAGACACGTTCATGCCACGCTTGTTATCTGGGTCCATCGTTTTAAGCTGTTTCTTCAGATTCATAACAGCTGTTACATCGATCTCTTCAAAATGCGTAACGTGCGGAATCGTCGCAAGAGATTGAACCATTTTCTTCGCGATCTGTTTCCTGCGTCCTTTAAACGGAATTTCTTCCGGGTCACTTGTTGAAAATACTTTAGTCGGAGTAGTTGCTTTTTCTTCGACAAAATCATGTGGTGTTTCCTCTGTTTCTGTTCCTGAAGGCTGTTCAATAAAGTTATAAACATCTTGATCTGTCACACGTCCACCAGGTCCTGTACCCACGATCTGTTCGATATCCACACCGTTTTCACGCGCAATTTTTCTTGTATAGGGAGCAGCTAGAACACGTTTGTTCAATGTTGCGATGCCGCCCGAAAAGGCAGTGTGACTTGGTGCTTTAACGATTTTTTCAACGACCGGCTGATCTTTGTTTTCTGGAGCGTCTTCCGCTTTTGGGGAAGACGGCGTAGATGCAGCATCAATCGTTAAGATGACAGATCCAACGGTTACGACATCTCCCTCTTTTACCTTGATGTCTTTAATCGTTCCGGCTGCTGGTGAAGGCAGTTCGGCTGTTACTTTATCTGTTTGAACCTCTACTAATGGCTGATCAACTTTAACAGAGTCTCCGGCTTTTACGAAAAAGTGTATAACTTCTCCTTCGTGCATTCCTTCACCGATATCATGCAATTTAACTTCTACCACTCACACTCACCTCCTAAAATTGCGTTACTTTTTCAATAGCTTGAACAACACGATCCGCACTTGGCAAATAATGATCTTCTAGTGCAAACATTGGGACCGGAGTATCAAAACCTGTTACTCGTTCGATCGGCGCTTTCATATAAAGGAAAGATGTATCATTGATCAACGACATGATCGTTTCTCCAAGACCACCCGTTCCCGGTGCTTCGTGAACAATGACGGCACGACCCGTTTTTTGTACACTGTCAGCGATCATTTCTTTATCTAACGGATAAAGTGTACGAAGGTCGATCACGTCACACTTGATCCCTTTTTCTTCTGCAGTCTTTGCAGCTTTCATAACGACTTCGATCATGGCGCCATAAGCAAAAATTGTTACATCGCTTCCTTCTTGAAGGCGAGCAGCTTTTCCAAGTGGAACATTATACTTTCCTTCAGGAACATCCATCTTCGTACTTCTGTAACAACGCATCGGCTCTAAGAAAAGAACAGGATCAGGATCTTCAATCGCTGAAACAAGCATTCCTTTTGCGTCATACGGATTAGATGGAACAACAACCTTCATTCCTGGCATCCCCGTAAATAAAGCTTCAACAGAATCAGAATGGATTTCAGGTGCGCGTACCCCTGCTCCAAACGGTGCCCGAATGACCATTGGCACTGTAAAATGTCCAAGTGTTCTCGCACGGATTCGAGACGCATGAGTCATGATCTGATTGAACGCAGGATAGATAAAACCAAGAAACTGCATCTCAGCGATCGGTTTAAAACCATTCATCGCAAGCCCGATCGATGTACCGATAATGCCAGATTCAGCAAGCGGTGTATCAATGACTCGCTTCTCTCCAAATTCAGCAACTAGACCATCTGTTGCACGGAACACTCCGCCGTTCTGTCCAACATCTTCACCTAGCACGATTACGTTCTCGTGCTCTTTCATCATCACTCTCATGCCGTCTGTTACAGCTTGAACCATCGTTAGTTTTTTCGTATCTACTGCCGTTGTCATTAGCGATCACCTCTTGAATGAGCGTATGCTTCTTTTTGGCTTTCGATCGGCCACGGATTTTCCGCAAACACATGATCAAACACATCGTTATAATGTGGCGCTGGTGTTTCTTCCATTTCTTTAACTGCTGCCTCGATCTCCAGCGTTAGTGATTCTTGGAGGTCAGCCGCCCACTTCTCATCCCACATGTTTTCGTTCTTCATAAATCGCTCTAGTCTAAGAATCGGATCGGTCGTTTCACGACGATTCACTGATTCTTCTTGGTTTCTATATTTGGAAGGGTCATCTGCTGTCGTATGAGCTCCATAACGCCACGTTACAGCTTCAATCAACGTTGGTCCTTCCCCTTTTCTGGCACGCTCGACCGCTGTACGCGTGTGGAAATATACAGCGAACACATCATTACCGTCTAATCGAACGCCTTCCATCTCATACGCTACTGCTTTTTGAGCGATCGTTTTACTTTTCATCTGCTTTTCGATCGGTACAGAAATGGCAAACCCGTTATTTTGATTAAAGAAAACAACTGGAGCGTTGAACACACTCGCGAAGTTTAACCCTTCATGAAAATCACCTTCTGATGTGGCTCCATCTCCAAAGTAAACGATAGAAGCACGATCTGTACCTTTTAACTTTTCAGCCCACGCGGCGCCCGTCGCATGAAGAAGCTGTGATGCGATCGGAACGGCTGGAGGAAAAATGTTCTTTCCTTCAGGAGGAATACATCCTTCTTGGCGGCCTTTCCAATAAAGAAAAAGCGTTTTTAGCGAATGACCAAATGTCATCGTTGCCGCATGATCTCGATAAGTCGGAAACATCCAATCGCCTTCACCCATCGCCATCGCGCTTCCGATCTGTGACGCTTCTTGCCCTTCGAAAGGAACGTACGTACCGATCCGTCCTTGACGCTGCAAGTTTACCCCTTTACGGTCAAAAAGCCTCGAACGAAGCATCTTCGTGTAAAGTTCTTTCGTTAGTTCCTCTGTGATCTCACTACGGTATGTTTCGTCATTCCACTCACCGTTCTCATTAATGATCTGCATCTTTGGAAATAACTTTTCCATGGATAAATTCCCTCCTTAGTTTCGAACTTGCCATTTTGGTCTTCGGTTGTGAGCGAAAAAGCTGTTTCGTTTTGATCGGGCTGCAAGTTTTTCCTCACAAAAAAGATTTGCTGCTTCCATCGTAGATATCTGGTTCTTCGTGCTCTCACTATAGATCTGTATCAGACTGTCATAGATCGCTCTCGTTTTTGTTAAGACACGAGCTTTATTCGGTCCATAAAGCTCATCAGCTACCTGGATGAGCCCTCCTGCGTTCACAATATAATCCGGACCGTATAGGATTCCTTTTTGTTGCAGGTAAAGCCCATGTTTATCTTCTAAAAGCTGATTGTTGGCACTACCAACTATCGCTTTAACTTTCAACTGTTCAATCGTCTCGTCGTGAATGATTCCTCCTAGTGCACAAGGAATGAAGATGTCAGCGTCCACCCCGTAGATGTCGCTTCCCTCGACTACCTCCACATTTCCAGGCAGCAGTTCTGCTCGTTCTTGAATCATCTTTAACGCTTTTTCGTTAATATCCGTAACATAGATCTGTGCACCGGCAGCGAGCAGTTGCTCTGCGACCTTAAACCCTACTTTTCCTAATCCTTGTATCGAGTAGGACTTACCTGCGAGTTCATCTGTTCCTTCGAGAGTCTGAATCGTAGCTTGAAGGCCGTATATAACTCCTTGTGCTGTTGGAACAGAAGAGTCGCCGCTGCCGCCATATTCCTCGGGTACCCCGACGATACAGTTTGTTTCTTTTAACGCGTGAACAAAATCATCAGGCGTCGTACCCATATCCGTTCCTGTATAAAAGCGACCGTTTAAAGAATCTACAAACTGTCCGAATGCACGGAACAACTCTGGTGTACGATCAGTCGTGGGGTCTCCGATAATGACCGATTTACCCCCACCGAAGTCAACATCTGCACCTGCACATTTGTATGTCATACCTTTTGACAGTCTCAGAACGTCTTCAAGTGCCTCATCCACCGATCCGTATGGTCTCATTCTGCATCCGCCGAGTGCTGGGCCTAATGTTGTGTTATGTATAGCGATAATTGCTTTGAGACCTGTTGATGGATCGTTACAAAAAACAACTTGCTCATGCTGTGATATTTTTTCAAACATGTGTAAATCCCCCTAGTATGTCTCTCGTTTCTCTAATTCTTTTTCGCTTTGCTGCTTTAAAGTGTAAGCGCTTTCATTTTTAGATAAAAAAATTTAAATCTTCATTTCTTTAATTTTTTGTGAGATTGCTTCTCGTGGCAGAATATATTGTGTTACTTCTCCTTCACCTGCAATTGCCTTACCGTTATAGACGGTCACATCACATATGACAGCTTTGCCTTTTACTTCTCTTAACGTTGCCGTTACAGTAAGCTCAGCGCCTTCTGGTGTCGGAGCCATATGCTTGGCTGCAACTCCTCCGCCGATTCCTTCTTCATGCTCTTCAAGATATGGCAATATAATCTGTCTCGCTGCCCATTCCATATGATAGACCATGCTAACCGTTGAATAGGCTGGGTGGACAAGCTTTCCTTCAAATTGAGCAAACATATCGGGTGTAACGGTAGCTTTGATGGTCGCACTATGGCCGACCTTCATGCCTGATTTCATGCACACACCTCATATCTTTCATCTAATTTATATAACGTTTTCTTAACGTAATCATAACATTCTGTGTGATATCTGGTCAATGAATCCCCAGAATTGTTTGATTTGTAAGAAATATGAAAAATGTGCAAAAATGGTTATGGAGGTGTTTTTATTAATGGATGATTGTATATTTTGTGATCCTATGAGTTTTCCTGAACAAAAAATAGTATTAGAGAATGAAAGTTGCTACTTTCTGCAAAGTCCGAGAGCTCAGGACATTTTAGAAGGTGCGGGATTGATTATTCCAAAATCTCATAAACAGACTGTATTTGATTTAAGTGAAAAAGAATGGAGAGATACATATGAGTTGATGCAGCAAGCAAAAAGCTTGCTAGACTCAGAGTTTGCACCTGATGGCTACAGCACGGGATGGAACGTAAATCCAGTTGGTGGTCAGAGCATTCCACACGCACATTTTCATATCATCCCTCGATTTGATGACGAGCCTTTTGCAGGCAGAGGCATTCGTTCGTGGATCAAGTCTGAGGAGAACCGCAGACCGGGCAGTGTAGGTAAGATTTATAAAGAGAGCTGATATCTGCTATTCCTTTTTTATGTGATTGACGATTATTTTTATGTGATTCATCATCTTTTTTATTTGATTGATCACCATTTTTATGTGATCGACGCTATTTTTTATATGATTAAGTTTACGGAAGCTTCCTTCTGCATAAAAAAGCTGATACAGCACATGCTGTATCAGCTTTTTCCTTATCATTTCCGCAACTGCTTTAATACTTCGTCAACTTTCGCATGATCTTCAGGAGTGTCATCCATGTGCTTCCACAAAACCTCTCCATTTCGATCGAACAGCCATGAACTTCCTTGAATGTTCACATCTTGATTTTTCACTGCGCTTAAGAAATGCTTTCTTTCCTTCTTATCTTTAGGCACAATGTCTCTTACCTTCACTTCACCTTTTAAAAGATCCGCACCTACAGACAACATACTTTTCAAAGTCGTCATATGGTGGTTCCCCATCTCCTCATATAGATCTAGCTCAGGATCACCATAGATTTCAAACGGAAATGGTCCATGTACATTCATGAATTCTTGAATCTGTTCACGATTTGCTGGTGATACGACAACAACTTTTACATCTGAACGTTCAAACTCCTCAAATGACTCACGCAACTGCGCAAGGAACTCTTGATAGTATGGTCAGCCAAGGTGTCTGACTAACACAACGAATGTTTTATCTTCACCGAACAACTCATCTAGCTTTACAGATTTTGAACCTTCAATGGATAGCACTGCCTGATCTAGTTTCATCGTGATCGCCTCCTCGTATTAAACGTTCGGATATTCCTGAGAAAGAGGGTGTAGCATGATCTCATCTACCACCATGTGTTTTGGTGCGCTTGCCATATACGCTACAGCTTCTGCGATATCATCTACTTTTAGCCAATCTTCTTTGAAATCAAGACCTTGTTCAGAATCAGCAAAGTACGTATCGATCGCTCCTGGATTCACCGTGCCTACACGAACGCCAAATTCTCTGAGTTCTTGTGCAAGAGACCCCGAAAATCCTTGAACCGCATACTTTGTAGCTGTATAGACAGAGCCGTTCGCAATCGTTCTGCGACCCACATCTGATGAGATCGTGATAATCGTTCCCTCTTTTCGCTCTTTCATGTGTGGAACAACTGCTGTACTACATAAGAATACACCTTGTACGTTGACTTCAAACATTTTTTGAAAATCTACTAATGAATGTTCTTCTGCCAATTTAAACTGACCGATGCCAGCATTATTTACTAAAATATCAATGTTTCCAAAAACTTCAAACGTTTGTTTAAATAGTTCTGCTACGTCCGCTTCATTCGTCACATCGGCTTTTATGGGAAGAACATCGTAACCTTTAGCTTTTAACTCTTCTCCCGTTTTGAAGATACCATCAGACGAACCAACGATCGCTAATTTTGCTCCTAATGTTCCTAGCTTTTCTGCAATAGCTTTCCCACACCCGCGAGTTGCTCCTGTTACTACTGCTGTTTTGTTTTTTAGCATTTATTAAACTTCCCTTCACTTCTATGTTTCACAAATTCTATTATTAACACAAAAAAGGCGCTAAAACCAATTATGGTCCGCGCCTTTCTCGTTTTATTAGCTTTTCTTCAAGTCTGTTTTAGCATAAATTTTGCTTTATATGAAAGTAGTTGATCTCCGTTTCAGACGCTCGCTTTCCGGGGGGCGTGCGGTGAGCCACCTCGGCACTTTGCGCGCTTAGGTGTCTCACCTGTCCCGCTAATCCCCCAGGAGTCTCGCATCTTACACTCCAAACTTGTCAAAGATGCATTAGGTAATACTCAGAAAGTCACATTCTTCAAGACAATAAGCTAGTTTTATTATAAAGCAAATCGTATATCTTTAAAAAAGTCCAAGCATGTTAACGAATACGATGATGATTACAACAGGAACAACATAACGGATCAGCATGAGCCATAGCGCAAAGCCTTTTACCGAAACAGAAGAACCTGCTCTAAACTCTTGAAGCAGCATCTCTCTAGGATAACGATAGCCTACAAACAACGCGATGAACAACGCACCTAAAGGAAGCAGGATGTTACTAACTAAGTAATCGAGTTGATCAAAGATAATCTTGTCAAACAACGTAAAATCTGACCATACGCCATAAGATAAAGTAGATGGTACTCCAAATGCAAAGATAAGGATACCAATGATCCATGACCATTTTGCACGGTTCTCTAGTTCACCCTTTGTGATTGATGCAACGATGATCTCTAACATCGAGAAAGCTGATGTAAGGGTTGCAAACAAGAACAGCGCCAAGAACACGATAAAGAATAACTGTCCAAAAACAATCTGATCAAATACGGCAGGAAGTACAACGAACAGCAATCCAGGTCCTTCTGTTGGCTCTAGACCTAAAGAAAATACACCTGGGAAGATCGCTAAACCTGCTAATAAGGAAATCAATACGTTCAGCAATACGATAGTTGTTGCTGATTTTGTAAGACTTTCTTTTTTACTCAAATAAGAGCTGTACGTTACCATTACAGAGATACCAACACTTAATGAGAAGAAAGACTGACCTAATGCAAACAGGATATCGTCTCCACCGATCTTAGAAAAGTCAGGAAACAAGAAAAACTTTACGCCTTCCATCGCATTATCAAGTGTAAGGGAACGAATGATCAATACAGCAAACAAAACAAAAAGAGCTGGCATCATGATTTGGTTTGCTTTTTCAATACCGTTCTTAATCCCACGACTTACAACGAAAATCGTGATTATCATAAAGATGAACTGAGAGATCAAAACCGGCCATGTACTCGAGATTGACTCTCCGAACATTTGACTAAAGTCATGATTAAAGAAGTCCCCGGAAAAACTTTTACCAAGGTAGAGTATGATCCATCCACCGATTACACTGTAAAATGATAATAAGATAAATGCTGTCGCTACACCCATTCTGCCTAACCAAGGCCATGCAGAACCTGGCGCGATCTTTCGATAAGCAGAAACCGCCTCTTTTTGTGCACCTCGACCGATAACAAACTCAGCCATTAATAGCGGAAAACCGATTAGAAACGTAAACAATAAAAAGAGAAGGAAAAAAGCTCCCCCACCACTAGTACCAGCTACATAAGGAAATTTCCAAATCGCACCGAGTCCGATTGCTGACCCTGCTGCAGCTAGAATAAAAGCTAATTTCGACGTCCACTGGTCTTGCTGATTCATAATTACATACACCCTCCTGTTACTAATACTACTGAATTAGATGAAACGATTGTTTAACATACTTACTGCTTCTCTTGCTTCTTTCATCATGGTCTCTAGCAGATCTTTTACGCTCGGCACATCTGAAATCGCACCCGCGATCTGACCGCTATTAATAAAACCGTTCTCCAAGTCCCCTTTTACAGCTCCTAAAATATGATGATCTTCTGAGGTGTGTGTAATAAACTCTTCAGGTGAGACGCCATTTTTTTCAAGTTGAATTAACTTTTGAGCATAAGGTGTATCATAAATCCTTCTGATCTTTCCAGTTGAGCGGCCAACGATTAACGTATTTGTATCATCTGCTTCTACTAAGGAAGTTTTGTATTTCTCATGAAATGGTGCTTCCTTTGTTGCGATGAAACGAGTTCCCATCTGAACACCTTGTGCACCAAGAGCAAAGGCAGCTGCCATACCGCTCCCATCTGCTATCCCTCCAGCCGCGATGACCGGAATAGTTACACTCCTTGAGACCTGAGGCAATAGAACAATCGTCGTCGTCTCATAAGGTGAGTTAAGTCCCGCAGCTTCATAGCCTTCAGCTACTAGCAGATCTGCTCCTGCTGCTTCTGCTTTTTTGGCATGATAGACAGAAGCTACAACACAGATAACCTTCAATCCATGTTCCTTTAATTTCGGTATGTAAGGCGCTGGATTACCTGCAGATAAGGAAACAACTTCCACTTTATGTTGGATCAGAAGTTTTAGAATTTCTTTTACATTTGATGCAACGGTTAAAGGTACATTAACAGCAAATGGCCTGTCTGTCATCCCCTTTGTTGCAATTATCAAATTTTCTACCTCTTCAGGTGACATCGTACCAGCACCGATTGTGCCTAACCCACCTGCATTTGATATGGCAGAAGCTAGTTCTGCATTACTAACATTTCCCATTCCGCCTTGAAGGATCGGATACTGAATGTTTAACAATTCACAGATGGAATTCAAATTCTCCACTTCCCATTCTAACCTTTGTTATACTGAACCTATAACCTGTTACGAGGGAGGCTCATTATGAAATACACGTTTAATGGCAAAACACCAGATGTTCATGAAAGCGCTTTTATCGCGCCTGGGGTTCACTTGGTTGGCGACGTTACAGTAGAAGAAGGAGCAAGCATCTGGTTTAACTCCGTTCTTCGAGGTGATGAAGGACCGATCTCCATCGGTAAAAAGACTAACGTTCAAGACAATTGTACGCTTCATCTCTATGAAGGATATCCCCTCATTCTAGAAGATGAGGTGTCGATCGGTCACAACGTCATCCTGCACGGATGTACGATAAAAAAAGGCGCACTCGTTGGCATGGGGTCTACCATTCTTGATGGTGTAGAAATTGGTGAACAAGCCTTCATTGGTGCGAACACACTGATCTCTCCCGGCAAAAAAATCCCGCCGCGTGTCATGGTCATGGGTTCACCGGGTAAAATCATACGCGAACTGAACGACGATGATCTAAAGCTCATTCAGCTTACGATCGACACGTATTATGAAAAAGGGAAACAGTTCCGTGATGAATTAAAAGAATAGTAGAGAAGCACTTTCGTACGATAGCTTGCGAAAGTGCTTTTTTTTAGTTGTCCATTCTAGCATTCTTTTTAAGGCCGGTTCTCCTGAATAAGAGGATGATTAAGAGCATCAAACTCTGAATCTTTCTTTAGATCGTTTCCATCCGAATAGATGCTCTCAAAGAAACGGCTAGCCGGTCCTGCTAGTGCACGGTAATAATCACTAAAGAGCGAAGCCGCATGATCACCTAGCCATTCTGCATGAAGAAGCTCCTTCGGAAGACCTGGATCGATAAACAGGAACTTACGGTATTCGTGAACAAGCTTTGTACGCTCTACAAAGCACTCTCCGTCTGTCATCTCACCTTTTTCAATCTTATTCTTATCGATCACATATTTTTGAGAATACGTTACGATGAACTCGTTGTATTTCTCGTTAATATCATTCAGATCCCAACACTCAGAAACTAGCTTTTCATTCTCATTCGGCCCATTGTAAACAGCTGTAAACGAATGAACATAGTCTTTGATCTCATATTTATCGATCATCGATTGAATCTGCTCAGAGTATGCGTGCGGTGAGATCCAGAAACTGTTAGCGAGTAGACCAAATCCACTCCAGACCAGTTCCTTTCGAAGCTCATCACGAATACTTCTTTTCTCTTCAGGAATCGTATAGGTGAACATCATCCATTCGCCGTTCCACGGTTCCTGTTGCGCGTTAAAAATTCTCTTTGCTGCTTCGTCCATCCGCTTTTTTCCACGCTCAGTTAAAAAATAATAACTTTTATTTCCTTGTTTTCTAGCTGCGATCCACCCTTGCTTATTCATTCTGGAAATCGCTGCTCTTACGGCCTGTTCGTTGTGACCAAACTCTTCTAACAATCGAATCAAGCTGCCGATCCATATCTCACTGCCATAATGCCGGATATAGTCTCCGTATAATGTGAATATCATGGAGCGTGTGTTTAAACTATTCTGCATGTTCATACCCTCATTTGTTCCTGTTATTGTCTGTACAATCCTACCATAAAGAAAACTGGACTAACATTAAGTCTTTCACGTCAGAACACTTCGTTGCACTTATATTATCAAATTAAATCTGTAACCTCATTGAAAATAATCGGTACAAGAAAGTTATACTCTATGATAGTGGAATAATTGAGACAGAAACAAGTTACTCTCCCTTAAATACAGGCGGTCTTTTTTCTCCAAAAGCAACGAGTGCTTCCATTCGATCTTTCGTAGGAATCGTCACTTCATACGCTTTCGCCTCAATCGCGAGTCCTGTCTGCAGATCAACTTCTGTTCCATGCTTGATCGCATACTTTGCTTGCTGAACGGCTACTGGTCCATTCTTCATAATAAGACCAGCATAGTTTTCACAAAACGCCATCAATTCTTCTCGTGACGTCACTTGGTTTAAGATGCCGTATGAAAAAGCTTCTTCCGCCATCATCTTTTTCGCAGTTAAGATCAGTTCCATCGCTTTCGCTTGACCGATCAGTCTTGGAAGACGCTGAGTTCCTCCCGCACCAGGAATGATCGCCCAACTAAGTTCTGTCAGACCCATCGACGCTTCTCTCACAGAAACCCTCAGATCACAAGCAAGAGCTAATTCGAAGCCTCCTCCAAAAGCATGGCCATTGATCGCACAGATCGTAGGCTGCGGCAACGCTTCAACAGCAGAGAACACATCGCGGATCTTACGTACATTTCTTCTTACTTCTGATTCACTCAGTGTTCGGCGCTCTTTTAGATCAGCTCCTGCACTGAATGCTTTTTCCCCTGCACCTGTAAAAATTACAACGCGAACATCGCTGTTATGATGAATGTCCTCTACTACTTCTTCAAGCTCTTTTAACGTTGAAAAGTTAAAGCAGTTCAAAACTTCTGGACGGTTTAAGGTTACATATGCAACATAATCTTTTACTTCGTATAAAATAGCACTCATGTTAGATGACCCTCCTATTCATTGATCGCTTCAACTACGGAAGCAATACCTTGACCAACACCGATACACATTGTTGCTAGCCCGTAGCGCGATCCTTGCTTTTTCATTTCTTGAATAAGCGTTGTTAAAATACGTGCACCACTTGCCCCTAGCGGATGGCCGAACGCAATCGCACCGCCGTTCACGTTAACTTTGTTAGAATCTAGTTCCAGCTCTCTCATACAGGCAAGCGATTGTGACGCAAAAGCTTCATTCAACTCCACCAAATCTAGATCAGCTATAGAGAGACCTGCACGCTTCAGTGCTTTTTTGGAAGCTTCGATCGGGCCTACACCCATTATAGCGGGCTCAAGACCTGCAACACCGGAAGATACATATCGAGCCAAAGGTTTTAATCCTAACTGATTCGCTTTTTCACGGCTCATTAAAAGTAAGGCAGAAGCTCCATCGTTGACCCCAGACGCATTTCCTGCGGTGACGCTTCCGTTTTTAAACAACGGTTTAAGCGTACTAAGCTTTTCGAGCGACGTTTCAGGACGAGGGTGTTCATCTTCTGTAATCCACGTTTCGTTTCCTTTTCGGTCTACTAATCTTACAGGAACAATTTCTTCTTTAAAACGGTTCTGTCCAATAGCTTCTTTTGCTTTCTGCTGAGAATCATAAGCGAATTGATCTTGTTCTTCTCTTGTAATTCCATATTTCTTCGCTACGTTCTCTGCTGTTTCAGGCATAGAATCTGTACCGAATTTTTCATGCAAAAGCGGATTAACAAAACGCCATCCGATCGTCGTATCAAACATTTTCATATCCCCACGAGGATAGTCAACTTCAGGCTTCCCCATCACGAGTGGTGCACGTGTCATGCTCTCTGTTCCACCCGCGATGAAGATATCTCCTTCACCAGCCAAGATGGCTCTGGCACCGTAAATGACTGCATCCATTCCAGATCCGCATAAACGGTTGATCGTCGTTCCCCCTACCTCTACAGGAAGTCCGGCGAGTAAAGCAGACATTCTTGCCACATTACGATTATCTTCTCCTGCTCCGTTTGCGTTTCCGAATATCACTTCTTCAATCTCGTGGACAGGAAGTTCAGGGTTTCTTTCAACAAGCGCTTTAATTACCACTGCACCTAGATCATCGGGACGAACCGTTTTTAGTCCACCTTTATATCGTCCTATAGGCGTACGAACAGCATCAACGATGACGACCTCTCTCATCACTTTTTCACCCCGTTATCTTCCGTGTTATAGTCGTATACCCCTTTACCTGACTTTCGGCCAAGTCTCCCCGCCTTAACATACTTCACCAAAAGTGGTGCCGGACGATATTTTTCACCTAACGTTTTATGAAGGTAGTTTAAATTGTTCAGTCGTGTATCAAGCCCTACTAAATCTCCAAGCTCAAAAGGTCCCATCGGAAAATTTAAACCCAGCTTGATGGCTTTATCGATGTCTTCTGGCGTTCCTACGCCTTCTTGCAGCATATAGAACGCTTCATTCCCAATCATAGCTGAAATTCGGCTTGTAACAAATCCTGGGAACTCGTTAACGGTTACGGTTTCTTTCCCCATTTTAACAGCTGCTTCTTTCGCAAGTTCAACCGTCTCATCGTTTGTTTCATGCCCACGAACGATCTCAACGAGTGGCATCCTATGAACTGGGTTAAAGAAATGCATCGCGATTACTTTTTCAGGACGTTTCGTAAATGAACCTATTTCTGTCGGACTCATCGTAGAAGTGTTTGTCGCAAGCACACAATGTTCAGGTGCAGAACGGTCTAGTTCTTCAAAAACAGCACGCTTGATCTCTATGTTTTCTGGAACAGCTTCGATCACTAAGTCTGCACCGCTAACGGCCGCTGAGAGATTCGTAGCATACGAAAGTCTTGCTTGCGCTTCTTCAGCCACACTTTGTGATAACTTTCCTCGAGATACTGCTTTTGAAAAAATAGAATCGATCTCTTTTTTAGCATTTTCAAGTTGCTCTACTTTTACATCAACGAGTTGAACTTCAAAACCGCCAACTGCGCTCACATAGGCGATTCCTCTTCCCATCACACCAGATCCGATGACTACAGCATTTTGTAACAATAGTCTCTCCTGCCTTTCTTTTAAACAAGTGTTTAACGTTTTGTATGCAATGATGCTTTTGAAAGTGGTTGATTTCCGTTCCAGGATGCTCGCTTTCAAAAGCGGTGCAGGCGGTTAGCCCCTTGCCGCTTTGCGCCCTTAAGGGTCTCACCTGACCGCCAGTCCCGCAGGAGTCTCGCACCTTGCACTCCAACCAACTGGTCATTGAAGCTAAAGATAAAGAACCTTTTTAAATAAAACATTGTATAAAAAGCGAGCACGATGGCCCGCTTTTTCAAGTTTGTTACTAGATCTCTCAACGTAAGTTAACAGAGCTAGACATAAACTAAATTACAGATTAAAAGGATTCAATGGACGTGATCCTGTGTAGGATACGACGCTCTTAGTTTCTGAATAAAGATCAAGTGTTTCAATGCATAACTCTCGGCCGAAACCTGATTGCTTGTAGCCGCCGAACGGTGTTCCTGGGAATGCAGAGAACGGTGAGTTGATCATGATCGTTCCAGCTTGAATCATGCCGGCAACGCGTGTTGCTTTCGCATGGTCTTTTGTCCAGATCGCTGCTGCTAGACCAAAGTCTGTGTTGTTCGCTAGCTTTACCGCTTCTTTTTCATCCTTAAACGTTGATACAACCACAACCGGCCCGAAGATTTCTTCTTTAACTACTTTCATTTCTTCATTTACGTCTGTAATGATCGTCGGAAGATACCAATGACCGTTTTCATATCCGTCGACTTTTGCACGTCCGCCACCTAAAAGGATAGTTGCTCCTTCTTCTTCAGCAGATTTTACGTAGCCGTCGATCACTTCAAGCTGGCGATCTGAAATAATCGCTCCAACATGCGTACCTTGATCGAGCGGATTACCAAGTACAAGTTTTTTCGCTTTTTCAACGAACTTTTCCATGAACGTGTCATATACACTTTCTTCGATATAAAGACGAGAACGTGCCTCACATGATTGTCCTGTATTATAGAAAATACCGAATAACGAGCCGTCAACAGCTGCATCAAGATCTGTATCGGCAAAAACTAAGTTAGGAGATTTCCCGCCAAGTTCAAGCGTTACACGTTTTAATGTTTGAGACGCTTTTGCCATGATGTCTTTTCCTGTTCCCGTCTCACCCGTGAACGCTACTTTATCAACACCCTCATGTTCAGCAAGGTACGAACCTACTGTAGCTCCGTCACCTGTAATGATGTTTACAACACCTTCTGGAACACCCGCTTCGTGGCAGATTTCCGTCATTACGATGGCTGTGAGTGGTGTTAAGCTAGCAGGCTTTAAGATAACAGAGCAACCTGTTGCGATCGCCGGTGCGATCTTCCACGCTGCCATCATCATCGGATAGTTCCAAGGAATAATCTGTGCGCATACTCCTAGAGGCTCTTTTAATGTGTAATTCATGAATGGTCCTGGCATAGGGTTCACAGCACCACGGTGGCTGACGATTGCACCCGCATAGAACTCAAAGTCTTCGATCGCTTGCATGACTTGCCCTTGTGCAGCGCTTAATGATTTTCCGCTGTTTAAGATTTCAAGCTCAACAAGTTCGTTATAACGCGAACGCATGATGCTAGCGATCTTGTTCATCGTGCGAGAACGCTTGTTTACAGGAGAGCGCTTCCATTTTCCTGTTTCAAAAGCTGTTCTTGCCGCCTCCACAGCACGATCAACATCAGCTTTAGTTGCTTTTGCTACTTTCGCTAACGGTTCACCTGTTGCCGGGTTATATGTAACAAAGTATTCTCCCTCAGATCCACTAACACTTTGTCCGCCGATTACCATTTCATATACATCACGTTTAACTGCTTTAACTTCTGTCTTTGTGCTCATGTTCTCCACTCCTTTTGATCTGGATGTCTATTTTCCTGTGAATGCTGGTTTTCTCTTTTCTATAAATGCATGTAGACCTTCTTGATGATCCGCTGACTCTCCAGCAATTTTTTGCGCTTGTGCTTCATATTCCAGCACTTCGTTCAAATCGCTTTCCCAGCTTTTATTCATATAGCGTTTGATGAGGCCGATTGCTTTTGTTGGCATGTTTGCTAGTTTCTCAGCGAACGTTTCCACTTCAAGCATGAACTCTTCTTCGCTTACCGTTTTTGTTACAAGTCCAAACTCTTTTGCTTGTTGAGCGGTGATCTTCTCACCTAACACAGCTAGCTCCATCGCTTTTGCATGACCGACTAAACGAGGCAAGAAGTATAGATTTCCTGAGTCAGGTACGAGACCCACATGAATGAACGCTTCTATGAAACTCGCTTTCTCACTTGCGATACGAAAGTCACAAGCTAGAGCGAGACTCATTCCTGCACCAGCTGCAACACCGTTCACAGCTGCGATTACAGGCTTCTCCATGGCAACTAGTGCTTGAACAATCGGATTGTACCCTTTACGCAGAACATCGCCATAATCAGCGCCCTCTGGTGAACCAGTTAGATCTTGACCTGAACAGAATGCACGCCCAGCGCCCGTTATAACAACGGCTCTTACATTGCTGTCTTTGTTTGCTTCTTTTATCGCTGAAACCATTTCCTTATGCATGAGTGATGTGAATGCATTGAGTTTATCCGGACGATTTAAAGTAATCCAAGCCGTTTTTCCTCTTGTTTCGTAACTGATCGTTTCAAACATGTTCATATCCCCTCTACTTCCCTTTAAATTCTGCTGGACGCTTTTCAACGAAAGCCTTCATGCCTTCTTTTTGATCCTGAGACGAGAATAATAGATAAAAGTTTTTACGTTCGAACTGCATGCCTTCGTGTGTGGAATAATCAATAGACTTATAAACAGTCTCTTTTATTAAACGAGTAGATAATGGCGCTCTGGATGCTACAATCTTCGCATACTTTTTCGCCTCGTCCACAACAAGTTCAGGTGCGATGACACGGTTGATCACCCCGTATTGAAGAGCTTCATCTGCTGTCATCGGATCACCGAGCCATAGCCACTCAAGCGCTTTTTTCTGCCCCATCAGCTTTGTAAGTTTCACAGTGCCACCAGCACCTGGCATCACGCCAAGCTTGATCTCAGGAAATCCAAACTGTGCGTTTTCTGCAGCAAAAAGAATATCTGCACATAATGCTAGTTCAAACCCTCCCCCAAAACAGTAACCATTAACAGCACCGATGATCGGCTTTTTTATCGTTGCGAGACGATCCCATTCTTTAAACTGATTTAATAGTTCAAGAGAAACGGCTGTATCTTCTTTCATCTCATCAATGTCAGCACCTGCTGCAAAAGCACGCTCACTGCCAGTTAAAACAATTGCTTTTACCTCATCATTACGGTCAAAGCTTTCAAAAGCATCTAATAGTTCCGTAACCATCGGCCGGTTGATCGCGTTCAACACGCGCGGCCTGTTTAATTGAATGGAGGCGATCCCATCTTCAACAGAGGTTAGAATTGTTTCATAATTACTCATTGATTTCCTCACCGATCATGAGCGTTACAAGTTCAGCCGCAAAGCTCATCAAGTCTTTTCCAGAAGCTTTCCCTTCATCAGACTTCATCGCTGCCTTCAAAGCATCGTGATCGTCATAGTACATTTCACAAAGAATGTGATAGTCGCTTTTGCCCATTGGCGAACCAACGATTTTCGTTACTTCCATTTTACGAAGTCCAGGGATCTTTTTTGTAATCTCTGTATGATGTCCAAAATAGTGCTCGTCGAACTGCTCCAAGTTTTCCGGTGTTTTGTAAAGTGCGATTAGTTTTACCATGTGTGTTTCCTCCCTATTTTTAAATTCATCTTTTGTCTTACCCCATGTCAGCAACAGGTTTCATCGCTTCAAACGGGTTCTTGCACGACTTGCAATAAAGGATACTTCTGCAGGCTGTTGGGCCAAAGATATTTTCCATCGTTACGTATGTTGATCCACAATACGGACAATCGATCTCCCAAGGCTCACCCATTACATGGTTAGCTGGTGGAGGCGAGATGCCGAACTCTTTTAACCTTTCTCGCCCGTCTGGTGTAATGCGGTCTGTTGTCCACGATGGTGTAAATACAAATTTCACTTCTGCTGAAGTAATTCCTTCTACATTTTCAATCGCTTTTTTAATATCTCGTTCGATGATGTGCAGAGCTGGACAGCCAGAGAACGTAGGCAGAACAGAAATCCTTACCCTATCATCTGTCACGTCAACTTCGTGCACCATCCCGAGATCTAATATACTGACAGAGGCGATTTCAGGATCTTTTACATCCCCAAGCGCGTCCATCACACGATCAGTCATGCTGCTTTTCAATTCGGACACGTGGTTCATCTCCTTTCTAAATCGTCTTACCAGCCAGTAGCGGGATTTGTTGCATAAACTTCAGACAATGTTAAAGTGGCTTGTTTCAAGTCTTCGGTGTGGACACCGTTTCGACCGTTGCCTCTTTCCATGCGCGGTTCACCCGAATAAGATGCACCTACTTCTTTTAAGACAGCTTCAATCTTGTTGTTCCATCGCTTTTTCATAACGTTCTCATCATCAATAAAGTTTGCTTTTACGATGTCTTCATAATACTGTCCGAGAGTAAGAACTCCGCCAAAGTCTTTCCAAACCTTTTGGATAGCTGTTGTCATTCGCAGGGTCGCTTCCTCTGTACTCGTCATAAGCTGTTTGAACCAGATCTCCCAGTGCATCAGGTGGTAATACTGCTCTGTCATGATCTTGCGTGCAGCTTCTGCTAGAGGTTCATAGGAAGAGTGACGCAGTGAATTTAGACGTATATGTTTGTGTACGGCGTAAAAGTAGTTGCGTACGACAGTGAACGCCCAGTCATAATCTGGTTCTTTTAAGTACGTTCCAGGTCCGTTCACTTCTTCTAGAATGATTGCATTACGAAACTGGTCAGGCGATCGTAAGTGAGCGATTCTGTCAGCTTCACCTTCTCCAAGGTTCTCTAGCAAGTTATAATACAGGTTTGCGTGCCCCATCATATCTTGTGAGATGGATGAGAATGCAACATCCTCTTCAATATGCGGTGCTAGACCAAGCCACTCCGATCCGCGAAAGGCAAGAAGAAAATCATCGTCTGCAAGCTGATAGAGAAGCTCGATCAATGCTTTCTTTTCTTGTGGTTTTAACGTTTCCTGTGTCATGAATTGTCTCCCCTTCCGCCAAGGATGTGCTGTTCGGTAAACTGCTCCTGATTATAGTCGCGCCACTTCTTCTTTAGATAGCCGTATCCTTTTGTTTCTCTATATTGTTTATCTAGACGTTTAAGCATCTCTCTTTCGTCTTGGTTAAGCCCCCTGATATTCTCTCTTTTCACAACCCAGATGTCAGCGACCGTTTCTCTTCTGAAAAAGTTCTCTTTTGCCATGATGAGCGCCATATCCGCGTTTGGTGCTAAAAGGCTGAAGCTATGCTGAAACGGAGATTTGTCTGTTTTTTTGCTGAATACTTCATACACGTTATAAAACTCATTTGTTGATTCGTTCACCTTTGTTTCTCTCCTTTCCGCTGTTAGATCGCCTTTTTAGCAGCTAGTGCCGCCCGTACCCACTCGTTATTTTTGTATGATCGGCGGCGAAGATCTAAACGATTCTGTGATTGTGGTCCGTTACCTGAAACGATCTGTTTGAACTTGCTCCAGTCAGCGTCCTTATAGATCCACATCTGGCTGTCTTCATCAAAACGGATCGTATCGTCTGGAATCGTTAACCCAAGCGACCAAATACGCGGAATATATTTAGTGAAGAACTCTTGTCTAAGGTCCTCGTTTGTTTTGGTACGAATTTTGTACATGATGTTCTTATCCGCATTCGAGTTTCCAGTTTCTTTTGCAGACTTTGGTCCGAAGAACATGATCAGTGATTCCCACCAGCGGTTTAATGAATCCTGAAGCATTTCACGCTGTTCCGGCGTTCCTTCAGCCATCGCTAAAATGATGCTCTCCCCATGCTGTGCATGGAAGACTTCTTCTGCACAGATACGCTTTAAGGCTCTAGCGTATGGACCGTAAGAAGAATCAAGCATCATGCTCTGAGAGATGATTGCCGCTCCATCAACAAGCCATGCGATGATTCCCGCATCTCCCCATGTTGGAGCATCCATATGAAACACGTTATGAAACTTTAATTTACCTGAAAAAAGATCTTCCATGATGTCGTGGCGGTTCTTGCCAAGAGGCGCCATCAAATCTTCTGCCACACGAAGCAAAAGCTGTCCATGTCCCATCTCATCCTGAACTTTTGCCATGATCGCTAGTTTACGGTGGAGAGAAGGCGCTTTCGGTACCCACTCTTTTTCTGGGAGCGCTCCCATAATTTCCGAAATGCCATGCATAGAAATCAAACGAATCAGCTGCAAACGATAATCTTCTGGCATCCAATCATCCGGTTCGATCTTTTCACCGGCATTGATCCGATCAAGAAAATGAGTCATCTTCTCTTCTTCACTAAGCTGATTAAAACTCATACCAACTGTCATGTTGTTTCCCTCCTGTTATATTACGTTTATTTACCGTAATTATAAATTAACGTCATACGATTGAAAAGTAATTATACGCCCATTTTTTTCTGTACCCGTCTGACCACACGGATTGCCTTCCCTTCAGAACGCGGAATCCCTTTTGGCGGATACACTTTAATATTCATGGATACGAGGCATGTGTCTTTAACTTTCTTTGTGATTGTATTCTTTAAAAGGTGCGTCGCCTCATGATCTTCGTCTCCGTTTGTTACAGCATAAAGTTGTTCCGTCATTTCAACATGAAGTTCAATATGCTCTTTTAAGCCTTCTGTTAAAATATGAACTTGGTAGTGAGGTACAATATCCTCGATTGAAAGAAGACAATTCTCAATTTCAGACGGAAACACGTTAACTCCACGGATGATAATCATGTCATCGATTCGGCCCTTAACACGGCTCATTCGTATGGAAGTCCTTCCACAGCTGCAAGGGAGTCGATTAATGGAAGCAATATCTCCTGTACGATATCGGATGATCGGAAAAGCTTCCTTTGTTAAACTTGTAAACACAAGCTCTCCATACTGACCATCAGGCATTGGTTCGAGCGTATCAGGATTAATGATCTCAGCTAAAAAATGATCATCCATAATATGAAGGCCATCCTGTGCCTCGTGGCATTCCATCGCAACCCCTGGCCCCATCACTTCACTCAATCCATAGATATCCATCGCTTTAATGCCAAGCTTCTCTTCAAGCGTTGCACGCATCTCTTCTGACCACGGCTCGGCTCCAAATATTCCGTATTCTATTGAAGTGGCTTTCGGATCTTTTCCTAGCTCCTCCATCTTTTCAGCAATGGTTAAGATATAAGAAGGAGTTCCACATATCACCTGTGGTTTAAAATCTTCGATCAATAAGATCTGCCGTTCAGTATTCCCGCCCGATACAGGAACTGTAATCATCCCCAGCCGTTCTGATCCGTTATGAAGTCCGAGCCCCCCTGTAAAAAGGCCATATCCATATGCATTATGAAGGACATGACCAGGTTCTCCACCTGCAATGGCGATAGAACGTGCAACCATGTTGCTCCACCTGTCAATGTCACCTTCTGTATAGCCAACTACTGTCGGTTTACCGCTTGTTCCAGAAGAGGCATGCAGTCGGACGAGGTGATCTTGCGGAACTGCGAAAAGTCCAAAAGGATAATGATCGCGAAGATCTTTTTTTACGGTAAAAGGAAGTTTTTGAAGATCGTCTAATGTATCAATTGAAGAGGGATGAATTCCTTTTTCGTCAAATGCATTTTTGTAAAAAGAGACATTCTCATATACGTTGTGTACCGTCTGCTTTAACCGATGAAGCTGAAGCTCTTCTTTTTCATCACGACTCATACATTCCACTTGTGGATGGAGGATCATTCTTTCATCTCCCTTTATCATATGTAAGCGATTACAATTGAGATTAAAAAATATAACGTTTTTGTACCGTTATCTAATTATTGTGTGATGTGTTTGGTTTCAGCTTATCATTTATAATAATTTTCTGTCAAATGATTTTGGAGTGCTGAAACAGCCGTTTAGACACGACTTAGAAAACACCGTTTGTGTAGTTTACAAACGGATGTTGCACTTGTGCCTGTTGTGACAGCACATCATTTCCTGAATGGGATACGTTTTTTGTATCCTAGTCAGGAAAGAATGTGACCTCGAGGGGCTGGTCAATGAAGCTGGGCTGATTGAGTGCTGATGTAGCAACTTTGGATGAATTGGTGAAGACTTATAAATTGTCTTTGAGGACTTATAAATTAATTTGAAGACTTATAATTTTTTTGAGGACTTATAAATTAATTTAAAGACTTATAAATTTTTTTGAAGACTTATAAATGAAACTGAAGACTTATAAACGATATAAACAACAAAAACCGCCCATAAAAAGGCGGTTTTCTTCCTAATATAATAGATCAAGAAACTCCTGACGGGTTACATTTCCGAAATAATGGCTCAGGTCAAGGTCTCCAAGGACTTCTTCGATCGCCTCGCGATCATAACGTACACCGTTCAGCTTGTTTTCGATATCTGAAACGTCACCTACACCGAAGAAATCTCCAAAGATCTTACTTTCTTGTATGATTCCTTTAACGATGTGCAGACGAATATCAACAGAACCTGCTGCAAATCGGTTCGAAAGTTCCACATTGAACTTCGGTGACTTACCGTAGTTCCAATCCCAGTTAGCATAACGTTCTCTTGAGATTTTGCGGATTTCTTCCCAATCTTTTTCCGTCAGTTCATACTTTGGAATAGAATCGAACTCTTCGAATAAATACGCAAGAAGGGTCTGTTTGAACTCTTCCATCGTCATATCTTCATCCAAGTGCTCACGAATGTTCGTTACACGGCTGCGGATAGATTTGATTCCTTTTGACTCGATCTTGTCCATTCGTACATTTAGAGCAGATACTACATTTTCGATCTCAGAATCAAAAAGCAAAGTTCCGTGGCTAAACATACGGCCTTTCGTAGAAAACTGGGCGTTGCCTGAAATTTTCTTTCCGTCTGCCAAAATGTCGTTTCGCCCGCTTAATTCAGCGTTCACACCAAGTTTTTTAAGTGCTTTTACAACAGGATCGGTAAACTTCTTGAAATCATG
Organism: Fictibacillus nanhaiensis; assembly: GCF_049537595.1. Lineage (GTDB taxonomy): Bacteria > Bacillota > Bacilli > Bacillales > Fictibacillaceae > Fictibacillus > Fictibacillus nanhaiensis_F. The sequence goes on along the minus strand of NZ_JBMULM010000002.1, from coordinate 148,728 downwards.
AAACGAATTCCCGTCATCTTTTGTAATAAAGCTGAAGTTTAAGTTTCCGAGATCATGATACACGGCACCGCCACCTGATAAACGACGAACCACATGAATACCTTCATCACGAACATAGTCCGCGTTGATCTCTTCAACGGTATTTTGATTCTTACCGATGATGATCGATGGTTCATTTATATAAAAAAGCAAATACGTTTCATTGATGTCTAAATGTTTTAAAGCGAACTCTTCTATAGCTAGATTCACTCTTGGGTCTGTAATATTTTCATTATCAATAAAAAGCATAGTTTTCTCCTCTTTCAGTCCCTATCTTTAAGCTTCCCACGTCCAACCGGAAGAGGCAAGCTCCACTTTATTGTTATACACCTCTTTTGCCTCTGTGACAAGCTGTGATAACTGACCAAAATGAGGAAGATGTGTGAGAAGCAGCTGATGAGCTTCTGACTGCTGAGCAAGCTTTCCGCAATCCTCTGATGTCATGTGGCCTGGGCCGCTTCCATCCATCCCTTTGTAAAAGTTGCACTCGGCAATCAGCAAGTCTGCATTTTTGCTGAACCGTACTAGTTCAGGAATCAATGCCGTATCCGCCGTGTAGACAAGCGTATCTTTCCCATCCGTAATACGCATCGCGTAGCAAGTGACCGCGTGTTTTGTAAGCTGAAACGAAATGGTAAAGGGTCCAACGCTAAGCTCTCCTTGAGGGTCATAAGCGATTCCCTTCGTATGTGTCCCGTGCGTTAGCGACTGAAAACTTCCTTCATCCTTGTTGTGGCCATAGATTGGAAGTGTTTTTATCCCTTTTTGTAAAAATGACTGGATGAGGCGGCTATATTGAAGCACACCAATGTCAGCAACATGGTCTGCATGATAGTGTGACAAAATAACAGCATCTAGTTCTTCTGGCTTGATGTAGTTTTGCAGTTGAGAAAGCACCCCGCTTCCGCAATCAACGAGCAGATTGAATCCGTCGCTTTGCAAAAGATATCCGGATGTTGCTTCCCCTGCGGCTGGGTAACCTCCCCAATAACCTAAAACCTTCAGTTTCATAATTTCGTCCTCCGTTTTTACTTACTAGTGTACACAAAGGACTTCGCTTTACACTAGTTATTCCGCTTTAAAGCGTCTAATACTTTTTCCAAGATGGGGTTATTTTTATGATCTACTTTATATGCCGCATAGATCGTGTTCTCTGCGGTAAGCTCTGAGAACATTAATTTAACCTTTTTCTCTTGAATAGATTTTTCTATTAAATAGGTTGGCAGAATACTGATGCCCAACCCATTTTCTACACCTTCTAAAATAGATCTTAAATCAGGAATAACGTGGCATGGCTGAAAATCCGGCCGCTTATTAAAATGTTCTCGCCAATACCTTCTAATGATTGGAAGTTCCAACCCGTAACTTAGCCACTTCTGACTGATCAGCCACTGTTCAATCTCATCAGCATTTTTTGCATCTGATTCGTACTCAGGCGGCGCAGTTGCAACAAACACTTCATCTTCAAGCTTTCGATATTCGATCCCTTGATGCTGCGATTTTTGAGTAGTCAAAATCAGATCCACTTCATCTTTTTCAAGCTTTTCTAGCAATGTACCTGCCATTCCGAACTGTGCTAAAAAACGGATATTTAAACCTCGTATATTAGGAAGTGCACGTCTCGTAAAATATTCAGCAGGCGAGCCAATACGAATCACTGGGGCAAGTCCTTTGCTGGATGAACTGTGAAGCATTTCAAGTGTCGTATTTTCTAAGTTCTCAATTAGCGGAACTATCTTTGTATATAGTTCTTTTCCTTTGTCTGTCGGTACCATTTTACGAGGAGCTCGAATAAACAAAGGTTCGCCAATTTCTGCTTCTAAAGCCGCAAGATGCTGACTCATCGCAGGCTGTGTTAAAATTCTCGCTTTCGCTGCTGCAGAAACAGACCGGTGTTTATAAATGCTGATAAAACTTCGGTACCATTCAAAATCAATCATGAATTCCCCTCCTTCCCACGAATCATGAAAACAGCACCGCTCTATATGCCGAACGGTGCAGAGTTTTCTCTATTGATCGATAACGTTTAAGCGATATACTTCACGCTGTTCGATTAGTGTTTCAATGTTTTTCCGATAGTTGCTATAATGCTCAGATTCGATGTGTGATTTGAGTGCATCTTCATCAGCCCACGTTTCATAAAAAACGAAAGTCCGAGAGTCTTCGGTTGATTCGTGAAGCGTATAGTTGATGCATCCTTCTTCTTTACGTGACGCTTGTACAACTTTTACTAATTCCTCTCGCAAAGAAGCCTCATTACCTGGTTTTGCTTTTAATATGGCATTGATCGTAATAGACAAAACAATCACCTTCTTTTTTAAAATTTTTTACGTAATTCTTTGTTGCATTTGGAAGTAGGTTGATTTCCGTTTCAGATGCTCGCTTTCCGCGGGGCAGGCGGTGAGCCACATTCGGACGTTTCACTCTTAAGTGTCTCACCTGCCAGCCTGTCCCGCAGGAGTCTCGCATCTTACACTTCAATCAACTTGCAATGAAGACTTACTCCCCTTAATTTAAAGGCAAACCATAACCCTTAAACAATCTTACAAACAATCTTACCCTTCACATGACGCTGTGATAATTTTTCAAGTGTTGCTGGAACTTCTTCTAGTGAGATTACTTGCTCTAGCAGTGGCGAAACTTTTTTTTCAGCTACAAGCGCCAAAAGTTCGTCTCCCATTTTGGCTAAGTCGCGTTCTGCCACTTCGTCATTGTTATGGTGAATCGCGTTCAGCGCTACTTCATGGAATGAAATTACTCTAGTAAAAGGTTTTACGCGTGTGTAATCAGGAGCACCTGCGATGTGTGCAATATGTCCGTTATATGCAATCATGTCGAGTGATGCTGTTGCGTTGTCTCGGCTTACTGTATCTAGAACGGCATCTACACCTCTGCCGTTCGTGAACTCCATAACTTTTGCTTTTACATCTTCTTCTTTGTAATCAATCACAAGGTCTGCTCCAAGTGAAGAAACATACTCATGGTTGTGTGAAGAGGCAGTAGAGATCACGGTTTTCCCAGCATTTTTAGCAAGTTGAATCGCAAATCCTCCAACACCGCCTGCTCCTGCATGAATCAGTATCGTATCAATTGAAAACATAGGCAATTTTCTAAATAGCGCTTGATAAGCTGTGTATCCTGCTGTCGGAAGCGCTGCTGCCTCTTCAAATGAAAGAGAATCAGGAATACGGGAAATCGTATGTGCCGTTGTCACTCCATACTCTGCGTATGCGCCTTTTTTGTTAAAATCTCCGTGGTACACAACGCGGTCTCCAATTTTCCATTCCGTTACACCTTCTCCAACTTCATGAATGGTACCAGCAGCATCAAGCCCTAAAATATGAGGATATGTCCAGTTTGGGTTTCCGCCAGTTGCTGTTTTATAATCAACAGGATTTAACCCCGCAGCATGAATTTTTACTACAACTTCCCCTTTACCTGCAGTTGGTGTTTCAATATCTTCTATCTTCATTTCTCTCCATTGATTTTTATCTTTTAAAAGTAATGCTTTCATGTTTCATTCTCCTCTCAAGTATTCATTCTCAATAAATAAAGCCTGCAAACCTTATTCTCTCTATAAAGGTTTGCAGGAATTCATAATTATGCCAGTTGCTTAAGAACTTCTTTTGCAACAGATATTGTAGATTGCGGATTTTGACCAGTAATTAAGTTTCCATCTACTTGTACATGGTTTGCCCAATTTTCAGCGGCTACAAACTCAGCACCAAGTTCACGCATGCGTGTTTCTAATAAGAACGGCATGTATTGATCAAGAGTTGTTTCTACTTCTTCAGCATCTGTAAATGCTGTAACAGCTTTTCCAGCAACTAATGGCGTGCCATCAGAAAGTTTAACACCCACTAATCCAGCTGGGCCATGACATACTGCTGCAACTACTTTGTTTTGCTCGTAAAGGTCACGAATTACCTCTTGAAGTTTTGTGTGATCTGGAAGGTCGAACATCGTGCCGTGACCTCCAGGCAAGAAGATTCCATCAAATCCATCAATGTCTTTGATTTCATCTAAGTTTAGTGTGTTTTCAAGGTATTTTGCTGTATCTAAAATCTCTTGAGGCACTTCACCTTCAAGGCTGCGGTCATCTACTGGAGCTTTTCCGCCTTTAGGGCTCGCAACTGTTATGGTGTAACCAGCATTAGCGAACTCCACATACGCTTCACCAAACTCAGAAAGCCATAGCCCTGTTGAGTGTTCGTTATTCATTTTATCAGCCGTAGTAACGACCATTAATATATGTTTAGACATTGTAAAATTCCTCCTAATTAAAAGTAAGTTGCTTAACTAACAAAACCTATTGTATACCCAGATTTCCAATAATACAAATTAGATAATATAGCATTTGTTATAAAAATTTTTATACATATAAAGAATTTTAGAATGCTTCATCTCAGGGTGCTTTCTACGGATTTTGGCTATGGTTGTTTGTTCGTTCTCGTCATTAATAAGTTGATTGAAGTGTAAGATGCGAGACTCTCGGCTAGGACAGGCTAGCAGTCCGAAAAGTGAAAGTGGCTGGTTCAGCCCCGACAAGCAAAAGATGAATGGACCAGGAAGGCGCACTTTGCCTTATGGGGCATTTAGCTTTTGACCTCGAGGGGGCTAGCCACTGCAACTAGACAAGGGAGACACTTAAAAGTGAAACGTTACGAATGTGGCTCACCGCCTGCCCCGCGGAAAGCGAGCATCTGAAACGGAAATCAACTACTTCCAAGAGCTAAAATCATACAAGCAAAAACCCTCGCTATATAAGCGAGGGCTTCAAAATTCAACCTATTCTTTTACAGCACCGGAAGTTAATCCCGACACGATTCGGCGTTGGAAAAGCAGAACCATGATCACAAGCGGTACTGTTACGATAACCGTTGCTGCAGTTACCTCTCCCCAAGGAATCGTGAACTGTCCTTCGAACATCGCGATTCCGACCGGTACGGTTTTGAACTCATCATCTGTATTGATCGTTAACGCGAACAGAAACTCGTTCCACGCTGATATGAATACAAGTATAGCTGTTGTAAAAATTCCTGGTATCGCTAAAGGCAAGATTACACGCCAATACGTCTGCATCGGTGAAGCCCCGTCCATTTTTGCTGCTTCTTCAAGATCGAACGGGATCTTTCGGAAGAACGTAACGAGAAGCCAGATGGATAATGGCAACGTAAATGTTGTGTACGGAATGATCAATCCTAGATAGCTGTTCGTTAATCCAAGGTTTTTCAATACGATATAAATCGGTGAAATGGTTGCGATCTGCGGAAACATGGAAACCGATAACACTAATCCAAGGATGACAGTTTTTCCTTTAAAGTTTAATCGCGCGATCGCATAAGCCGCAAAGCTCGCTACAAGGACTGCATAGACAGTAGTGATCGTTGAAACGACTAAGCTGTTCCATAAATATTTTAAGAATGGATAGTTAACAAATACAGATTCATAGTTCTCACCTGTCATGTTGTTTGTAAATGGTATGAACGCACGGTCGCCAAACAGCTCAGCAACCGGCTTGATCGAGCTTGCCAGTACCCATAAAAACGGAAACATGACAAGGAAGACAAACAATGTTAAGAATACGTAAAACATTGGGCCTGCTTTTTTGTTCATTTCCTATTCACTCCTTTATCTGTTCCGTTTTTATCTATCATTTAAAAGGTCTCGTCCAAGGAACTTGATGTAGATCATAGAGATGATCGCTACACAGACAAAGACGATAACCGACAGCGCCGAACCTTCACCGAAATTAGTCTGTGCAAACATGACTTTGTAAGCGAGGATCGATATCGTTTCCGTAGAGTTTGCTGGACCTCCACCTGTGAGTACATAGATTAAGTCGAACACACGGAACGCATCTAATGTACGGAACAACAAGGCAACGAGGATGCTAGACTTTAACAGAGGCAACGTAATCTTTAAGAATTGCTTCCACTTGTTTGCTCCGTCAATCGCTGCTGCTTCATACAATGAACTCGGAATCGTTTGAAGCCCCGCTAATAACAAGAGTGCCATATAAGGCGTCGTTTTCCATACGTCTGCGAAAATGACGGCAAACATAGCGCCGGTGCTTGTTGTCAGCATATCCGTCATCTGGTCAAACAATCCGATTTCAGCAAAAGCTTTGGCTACGATTCCGTTTTGTCCATCATATAGATACTTCCACATAAATGCTGAAACAGCAGTTGGAATCGCCCATGGAATGAGGATGGTTGCTCTGACGAGTCCTCTACCAAAGAAAGCTTTATTAATAAGCAGTGCGATCGCGAGTCCAATTACGAGCTCTGCAAAAACAGAGATTACCGTAAAGACAGTTGTATTTTGAATCGCTTTCCACATGCGGCTATCTGTTAGATTTTCTTTATAATGCTTCAGTCCGATAAAGTTAGGCGTGATGACTGAATCCTTTAATGATGCTGAAAGTCCGATCACGTCTTCTGGGTTTTTCAGTTCACTCTTTAACTCTCTAAGTTGTTCCGAAGAATCTGTTACAGCTTTCTCCAGATCGAGCGCTACCTCTTTGTCCAAATCAGAAACAGCAAGCTCTTCACTGATCGGCTCCATTACGGTCAGCTTCTCATCTATTTCGTCATACTTGCTACTTAGTTCTCCATCAGACTTTAATTCTGCATCCACTTTTTCAAGATTTGTTTTGATCGCTTCAAGCTCTGATTTTGTTTTTCCTGTTGCTTGATCGACTTCATCTTCTAGTGAACTGATCAAGAATGGATAGTTATCTAGATAGGTTTGCAGATTCACTTTATACGACACATACGCTTCCGATTTTGCTGGGTTGTTCAGTCGTAGATCAAACATGCTGTAATAGAAAGATTGAAATACAGGCCAGATGGCAATGATTAAGATCAAGATCATCGACGGGGCGATCAGCATGTAGCCTAGAGAACGGTCAGAACGCTTTTTCTTCGCCTTTTGTTTCGTTTTTGCTGCAATAGGCTGTTGGTTGTTAGGCATTAGATCAGGTTTCAAACATGTCAGCTCCTTACTATTCGAATGCAATCGACGGACGGGCGCTGTTACGTCCATCCATTTCACTCTTTGTGTTGTGGAATCGATACCAATTATAAAAGTAAGGGGAGCCTCTCTAAGAGAAAGGCATACCCCTTATCCATTTACATTTCTTACTTTACTAGTTTTGCAGAGATTTCTTTTTGCATGTTTTTAGCCGCTTGTTCTGGTGTGATCTTTTTCGCTACAGCTTGAGAAACTTGTACTTGAATGATGTCAGAGATCTCAGGGTAGTTCGGTGCTACTGGGCGAGATACTGCTGCTTCAAGTGCGTTTACAAAACCTTCTTCTTTAAAGTATGGGTTTGCATCTAAAATTTCTTGGTCTTCATAAAGAGAAAGAATCGTTGGCGCGTGTCCACCTTTGATCGCGTCGATCTTTTGTCCTTCTTTACCAGCCATAAAGCTTAAGAATTTCCAAGCTTCTTCAGGGTGTTTCGTGTTTTTGTTAATACCAGCCATCCAGCCGCCAAGTGCTGCTGCAGAACCTGCATCACCTGCTGGAAGTGGAGCTACTCCAACTTTACCTGCGATCTTAGATTGCTTCTCATCATTTGCTAATGCGAATTGATATGGCCAGTTACGGATCAGACCTGCTTGTCCGTTGATGAATGCTGTATGTGACTCTGGCTCAGCAAACGTTGTAACGTTTTGCGGAACAACATCAGAGTTTGCGACTTCTACAAGCTTAGCGATTCCTTTGATCGCTTCTGGAGAGTCAACTTTAACATCACCATTTTCGTCGATGATCTGACCACCGTATGATGCGATAAATTCAACCGCATTACATACAAGACCTTCGTATTGCTTCGCTTGCATCAAGTAACCAAACTGTGTTCCACCTTGACCCTTCGTTTCCTTCGCTTTCGCTAAAAGCTCATCCCACGTCTTTGGAACAGAACCTTCATCAACTAAGTCTGTGCGATAGAAAAGCATTCCTGCATCAATAAACTTAGGAAGAGCCCATTGCTTTCCTTTAAATTTAGATGCCGTGATCGCACCTTGGTTATAATCATCTGGGTTAATACCATCTTTTTCCATAAAACGGTCTAACGGCATCAAGAATCCTGCTTGTGCAAATTCAGCCGGCCAGATAACGTCTAGATCAATAACATCGATCTCATCAGAATTCGCGTTGAACGCTGTTACGTATGCGTCATGCTGCTTACCAGTATCTGCAGGCATCTCCTTAAACTTCACATCAATGTTAGGGTATTTCTTTTCAAAAGCTTGCACCATTGCTGTTGTACCTTGTGTATCATCCTTACCACGTGCATAGACGATCGTTACTTTTTCGTCTTTATCACCGCCGGATTTGTTACTGTTGCTGCTTCCTTCTTCTTTGTCCGAACAAGCTGCAAGTACAAGTGACAACGCTAGTGAAGTAGAAATCACTTTTGAGATTTTCTTAAGCTTCTTCATTGTGTTTCCCCCTAATCTCCTGTTTTGTAAACGATTACATTTCACCACAAAAAGTTACGTTGAGGATCGTTTGATCAACTGAAATGGCAGAATTACTTCTTTTCGACTTAAAGGTTTTTTTGCCTGAATCGCCTCTACCATTAGATTCATAGCCTGCTTAGCAATGGTGTCGATCGGCTGTTCGACCGTAGTCAGATCCATTAATGCTGCCAGAGGCTGGTTATCGAAGCCTATGATAGCGAGGTCCTCTGGTACTCTCCAGCCTGCGTCAAACGCAGCTTTTGCAATACCTGCTGCCACTTCGTCACTTCCAGTGAAGACAGCTTGTGGCCGATCAGCCAACTCACTCAATTTTTTAAATGCAGCAAAGCCGTCTTGTACACTATAGGCGTTGTAAAAGAACCACTCTTCCTTCATCATGATTCCCGCATCATCTAGTGCTTTTAAGAAACCAATCTTTCTGTCTTTGGAAACTCTGGAGCTTTTGTGGTTGCCGGTACAATACCCAATCTTTGTATAGCCTTGATCGATCAAGTGCTTCGTTCCTAGATAGCTTCCTTCTATCTGGTTTAAGTAGACGGAAGGTACTTGAGCAGAGTCTGAATATTCGTTACAAACGACGATGGGGCCGAACGATAAGTATGGTTCAAACTCACTCCAATCGTTTTCTATGGACGTTAAGATCAGACCATCTACTTGTTTTGTTTTTAAAAGCTCTAAGAAATTCCGCTCTTGCTCTTTCTTATAACGGGTCTGACACAAAATCAGCTGATAGCCTTTTTTTGCGGCTTCCTTCTCCATCACTTCAACTAGATGACTAAAAAATGGGTTCGTAATCCGAGGCACATAGACAGCAATTGTTTCCGTTTGCTGTCGCCTCAATCGTCTTGCTGATGAATTGGGCACATAATTCAGTTCTTGCATCGCCTGCGTTACGAGACGTTTCTTCTCTTCTGTCACATACGGATGTTCATTGATCACCCTAGAGACAGTTGTGCGGGATAATCCTGCTTTCTTCGCCACATCTTGAATGGTTGCCATCAGATTCTCCTCTTAAAACATTTGTGGAATCGAATTCATGAAATCGTTTTCATAATCAGAGTATAGTTCACGAAATATTCACAGGTCAATCCTTTTTTTCAGAAAGTTTTGTAATTAAAGATTTCATCGGAAGCAGGAAATACTACGATTCAACCGAACTTATGATAAAATACATACACGATTTTGTTTTTATGCGAAAGGAGCCGGACCATGATTAAAATAAAAAATTTAAAAAAGTCCTTTGGTGATCTTGAGGTATTGAAGGATATCAATGCAGAAATAAAAGCACAAGAAGTTGTTTGTGTGATCGGCCCTTCTGGCTCAGGAAAAAGTACATTTCTTCGCTGTATCAACAAGCTTGAAGATATAACAGGTGGACAAGTCATTGTAAACGGAACGGATATCACAGATCCAAAAACGAACATTAATAAAATTCGGGAAGATGTAGGTATGGTTTTTCAGCAGTTCAACCTCTTCCCTCATAAAACAGTCTTAGAAAACGTAACACTTGCTCCTCTTAAAGTGAAAAGCGCAAATAAAGAGGAAGCTCGTGACAAAGCGGTGAAATTGCTCGCAAAAGTAGGATTGCAAGATAAAGCTAACGCCTATCCTTCTCAACTTAGCGGAGGTCAGAAACAGCGTGTTGCCATCGCCCGCGCACTCGCGATGGACCCGAAGATCATGCTCTTTGATGAACCTACCTCTGCACTTGATCCAGAGATGGTCGGTGAGGTACTGGAAGTAATGAAAGACCTTGCCCGTGAAGGAATGACAATGGTTGTCGTAACGCACGAGATGGGCTTTGCACGAGAAGTTGGTGACCGCGTGATCTTCATGGATGGCGGATACATCGTTGAAGAGAACGTTCCATCTGAATTGTTCGGAAACACGCAGCACGAACGTACGAAGTCGTTTTTGAGTAAAGTTTTATAAGGATGTTAGTCGTCGGTTCCTGGTTTTTGGGGACCGGCTTTTTATTTTGCTTTCTATGATGTGTGTGTAAATGTCGAATGGCCTTTATTTTTGATTTTAGACTTAATTGAACTGGGTTTAGACTTAATCAGTTGGTGTTTCGACTTAATAGGATACAGTTTCGGCTTAATTAGTTAGCTGTACGACTTAATTGACCCTCCTGCCCCCTTCTCAAACCACCCACAAACAAAAAACTGGACCCTATAAAGAGTCCAGTTTTCTATCTTATTTAATCAATCCTTTGCTTTTCAGAAATTCTTGCGCTACTTCACGTGGATCTTCTTTATCAAGGTCCACTTTCGCGTTCATTTCTGCCATATCTTCTTCTGAGATCTTCTCTTCAAGCTCATTGAGGACACCTTCAAGCTTCGGATACTTCTTCAACGTATCTTCTCTAACAACTGGTACTGCATAATAAGGTGGGAAGAATTTCTTATCATCTTCCAGCGTCTTTAAATTAAAACGGACGATTCTTCCATCTGTTGTATAAGCTGGAATCGCGTCCACTTTCCCTTCTTTTACAGCAGAATACATCAAGTTCGGATCGAGACTCTTCTTATCCTTAAAGTTTAGATTGTACGTATCCACAAATGGCGTATAGCCGTCCTCACGTTCAAAGAACTCTGTCGGACCACCGAAAGTAAGCTGGTTCGACTTCGGTGCTAGTTCTGAAATAGACTTCACATTCACTTGTTTTGCCGTATCAGGATTTAATGCTAGGGCATACGTGTTTTCAAAACCGAGCGGCTTCGTCCACTTCAGATTATACTCTTTCGCATAACCTTCTTTTACAGCATCATATATCTCTTCAGGCTTCATACTCGGATCATATTTTTCTTTTAAAATGGTTAGAAAACCTGTACCTGTATATTCAACATAAAGATCGATATCACCCTTTTTGATCGCTTCTGTAAGAATAGGCGTCTCACCAATCGCTTCTTTAACGATTACAGGGTAATCCGTTTTGTCTTTTACATATTCAGAAATCACATAAGGCAGGATATACTGCTCTGTCCACTTCTTACCTGTGATTACAATCGCATCTTCTTCACCGCCACCACGAAGTGCGAAGAAAAGAACGAGTGCGGCGATTGGTACTCCAATTAGCACAGGCAGTTTCCAAGAACCACGTTTCTTTGATGCTTTAGGCTCAGTAGCTAACTCAATGCGGCGCAGAATAAAATCAAAAACGATAGCAAGCAATGCAGCTGGGATCGCACCTGCTAAAACGAGCTCATTACGAGTAGTAGATAATCCACGATAGATAAGATCACCTAGACCACCTGCTCCAATAAATGCCGCAAGTGTAGCCACACCAATCGTTAATACGGTGGCTGTACGCAGACCAGCCATAATGATCGGCAGAGCTAACGGCAGTTCGATCATTCTTAAAATTTGAGTATTCGTCATCCCCATACCTTTACCAGCTTCAACAGCTGATTTATCTACACCGGTAATTCCTGTGTAGGTGTTGCGTAGGATAGGCAAGAGTGCATAAACAGTAAGTGCAATGATAGCTGTTGTGCTTCCAATTCCGAATACTGGTAGTAAAAATCCGAATAATGCCAAACTCGGTATCGTCTGAAAAATCGCTGTAACCCCAATAACAGGTTCGGCTACTGTTTTTCTTCTAGAAATAAAAATCCCTAAAGGAACGGCGATCACTGCAGCGATCAAGATTGATACAAGGGATAAAAATAAGTGCTGTTGAAGTCCTGTAAGAATTTCAGGCCATCTGTTAACAAAGGTATCTTTCATCGTGATCAAAAAGTTATTCAAGGCCCGCACCTCCTTCAACAGGTTTTTGTGCGGAAATATTTAACCCTGCTAAGCCGCGCATCATGGATGCACGTGTGATTAAACCAACTAATTTTTCTTGATCTAGGACAGGAATCATATGAACACCATGGGTTGCGAAGATTTCTGCAACTTCGGTATACGTAGAGGAGACGTCGACCGTAATGATTTCTTTTTCCATCAGATCACCGATGGTCTTATCTTCTTCAGGATAATGCTGTTCGATTTTATCAAGTGTAGTGATCCCAAGAAGCTTGTTTTGCTGATCTGTGACCAAGAGACTGTCTACACCATATCTCTTCATCATCTTTAAAGCTTCGGCAAGTCCTCTTGTTATTTTCGCCGTAACTGGATTTGGTCTCATGAGATCTACGGCTTCTGGCATGGATGATTCATCAGCCGACAATCTGTTTTCACCAATAAACCCTTTAACAAAATCGTTCGCAGGATGACGAAGAATTCGTTCTGGTGTATCAAACTGAATGATTTCACCTTTATTTAAAATTGCGATCTTGTCAGCAATCTTAATAGCTTCATCCATATCATGCGTAACGAATACAATTGTTTTCTTAATCGTATCTTGCAACTTAACGAGTTCATCTTGCAGCTGTTCACGGCTGATCGGATCAAGTGCGGAGAATGGTTCGTCCATTAAAATGATAGGTGGTTCTGCAGCAAGTGCTCGAATAACACCAATACGCTGCTGTTGACCACCGCTTAGCTCAGAAGGATATCGCGTTCTGAATGTTTTAGGATCTAATCCAACTAAATCTAGCAATTCATCAACTTTGCCATCATACTTTTCTTTTTCCCACCCTTTTAAACGAGGTACGAGTGAAATGTTGTCTTCTATCGTCATGTGAGGCAATAGACCAATTTGTTGAATAACATATCCAATATTCCTTCTCAGCTCAACGGGGTTTCGGTTTGCAATATCTTCTCCATCAATGAGGATCGTTCCTTTTGATGGCTCGATCAAACGGTTTATCATTCTCATGGTTGTTGTTTTACCACAACCACTAGGCCCGATTAATGCTACTAACTCCCCTTCTTTAATTTGAAAGTCAATATTTTTCAAGGCCTCAAAACCGTCAGGGTACGTTTTCCCTACGTTTTTGAAAGTTATCAAGTGTGTTTCTCTCCTTTACAATTACATAAAATAAGCTGCATCCATTAGAATGTCTTTAACTTATGTTTCCCTTGCTTGCTTGCTTGAAAACTTCTTTTCTAAAAGTTTTTGTTAACATTGTTGCTATAGCTACAAATCGAATCAATAATCTACTTCGTAACCTACAAAAAAACACCTGAAAGGATATTGTCCTTCCAGGTGTTTTCTAAGGTTATGCTACTAAACTTTCATCTTCCGTATTCTTTTTTCTAAACTGACTTGCAAAGTAAGCCCATGTACCAATCATACAGATCGCCATGAAACCTACCATAATCCATAGATTAAAGCTAAAGCTTTCCATGTCTCCGCTTGAAATTACCGCTTTAAAGCCTGAAACGGAATATGTCATTGGAAGCCAAGCATTGAATCCTTGTAGTCCGTTCGGAATAAGCTCTAACGGGAATGTTCCTGCACTTGTTGTAAGTTGTAGGATTAAGATAATAATCGCTACAAAACGGCCTGGATCTCCGAGCACCGTAACAAGTAACTGTACAAGTGCTAAGAAAGTAAGACTCGTGATGATACTTAGTCCAAGGAACGCTCCTAAGTTGCTCACTTCAATTCCTAGACCATATATCAATACCGCATCCGCAATAAGTGCTTGAATCACACCGACTGCAGCTAAGAATGTGAACTTACCAGCAAACCAGCTGAATCCTGAACGCGGGTGTCCTGCTTTATCACGTAATGGGAATACAATCGACATCAACAATGCTCCTACGAAAAGGCCTAAAGATAAGAAGTAAGGAGCAAAGCCTGTTCCGTAGTTTGGAACATCAGAAAAGCTTTTTGTTTTAACAGAAACAGGGTTTGCAATTCGTTCAAACATGTCACTGTCTGGATCAAGCTCACCTGTTTTGTCGGCTGCATCACTTAATGAAGAGGAAAGTTTTCCGCTTCCATCAAGCAGCTTTTGTTCACCGTTATGAATTTCCTTCACATGACCCGTAACTTCTTGCCAGCCTGTTGCAACAGTGGAAGTTCCATCTGCTAACTTGCCACTTGCACCTAACAGTTGCTGACTACCTGCAGCCGCTTCTCCCAATTTAGATTGGAACGTTTGCGTACCTTCATTTACTTTCGCCTGGCCACTTGCAAGTTGATCGACTCCGTCAACTAGTTTAAGTTGACCGTTATGAAGGTCTTCTGCTCCTTTTGCAACAGCGGTTTGTGAATCGCTTAGCTTTTTAGCTCCTGCAGAAAGTTCATTCGCTCCGCCAGCAATTTTACCTGTTGCAGCAGTTAAGCTATCTAAACCGTTATTTATGCCATTACTAGCTGCTGCCAGCTGTTTTAGAGATGCTGCCATCTGCTCATCTGACATGTTTTCTTGATTTTGAATGAGTGCATTGATTTGTTGTTCTAATTGTTTTGAACCTGCTGTTGCTTTTTGTGCACCAGCGTTCCATTCATTTACAGAACCTGCGAGCGTATTTGCCCCATTCGATAATTTAGATGCACCGCCTTGTAAGGCTAAGCTTCCGTTCTTAATTTTTTCAGAACCTGCTGTCGCTTGACTCAGTCCACCTTTTAGAGCCTGTGCCCCGTTACTTAGTTGACCTTGTCCGTCTGCTAGTTGTTTATGAGCAGCAAGCAATTTATCTATTCCACTATCGAACTCGGTCATCTTTGAATTAAAAAGTACAGCTCCATCTTTTAACTCATTAATCTGAGGTGTTTTTTCTTCCATTCCAGAAGCTAGTTCACCACTACCAGAAGCTGCTTTTTTCAATCCATCCGTTACTTGATTGGAGCCATCTGCCGCTTTCTCCAACCCACCAGCCAACTGCTCAACTTGATCGAACATGACTTCAGCATACGTTTTTGTAAGCTCATTAGACAAACTTTCTTTCATTTTATCAACGGCTGTTCCACCAATTTGTGCGGCTAGAAAGTTAAAGCCAGCGTTCGGTGTGTAGATGATCTCGGGCTTTTTGTTCGAATTTCCTGATAAAGCAGTCGCTTCTTCAGAAAAGTTCTCAGGAATCTCGATCATCATATAATAATCGTTATGCTCCAAACCTTGCTTTGCTTTTTCTTCGCTAACGAATTCCCACTCGAACTGTGGATTCTCTTTGAGTTTTTTTACAAACTCATCTCCAACGGTTAAGTTCTCACCGTTATATTCATAACCTTCATCTTGATTGACTACGGCCACTGGCAGATCTTCCATCTTGTCATACGGATCCCAGAACGCCCATAGAAACATTCCGCTGTATAACACTGGTATAAATAGAACTGCTAAGACCGGTACAGCAATTTTTCTGTTTGAGAAAACTGCTTTAAATTGAGCTCCGATACTTTTTAGCACAGTTGTTCACTCCTCCTAATACTAAATGACTAATTTAGTCACTTGGTCATTTTACGGTAAAAAAAGAGACTCTTACAGTCCACTTTTTCGAAAATGACCGAAATAGAAATTTGGTCACAACTTAATGTAACACGTTTTTCTTCCTTCTGCAATACTATGGTTTTCGTAAGCCATCCATTACAAACATCTCCAAAACTTCAAGCATCTTTTCTTTCTGAAGAGCTTCATGATCACGTTCCCAATCAAAAATAAGAGCGATATATACCTTTACCATCATAAACGCCACAATATCTGTGTGACATTCTTTAATCTCACCTTTTTCTACCGCTTTATCCAGCTCTTTTTGAACAAAACTTAATACCGCTTTTTCGATTCTCTGCAAAGCTTCAGTTACAGGCGAAGTGTTTAACTCTTTCACTTCTTGAGAAAGTTTAACGGCCAGCTTATGCGTTTTACGAAGTTCT
Source organism: Fictibacillus nanhaiensis (assembly GCF_049537595.1). Taxonomy (GTDB): domain Bacteria; phylum Bacillota; class Bacilli; order Bacillales; family Fictibacillaceae; genus Fictibacillus; species Fictibacillus nanhaiensis_F. Next base: position 132,486 of record NZ_JBMULM010000002.1, on the reverse strand, counting down.
ACAACTTCATACAGTGCATTATGCAAGTTCTCGTAAAAAGGGCGATCTTCTTTTATTGCAGAAGATGCCGCAAGTTTTGTCTCTGTTACTAAGTTTGTAATAATTTCAGAAAATAATTCTTCTTTGTTTGCGAAAAAAGTATAGATCGTTCCTTTTCCAACGTTTGCGATCTTAGCGATTTGATCCACTGTACTCGCCTTATAACCAAACATAGAAAAAGAGCGCTCTGCTGCGTCTAGAATACTTTTTCTGCGGTCCATCATCCCACCTCCTCACCATTAACAATATTTCGTTTCGTACATAACTGCAAGGTTAAAAGAACTCTGGTACCTTCATGAAGTACGCTCTCATACCGAAGTTTGCCATCCATGTCTTGAATCAGTTTATAGGTTACCATCATACCGAGACCCGTACCTTTTGCTTTTGTTGTATAAAAAGGCAGCCCGATCTGTTCTAGCTCCTCTTCTGTCATACCCTTACCATTGTCTTCAATCGCGATCGTGATACTTCTTTTTGTAACTTTATAGCGATACAGATGGATCGTACCTCCCTCTTCAATCGCTTCTATTCCGTTTTTGATAATATTTATTAAACCTTGCTTAAGTTTTGGTTCATCAATGCACACATTGTAAGGTCCTAATGGACTAGCGGTGACTTCCACGTTATTAATCGCTCCATAGGGAGCAGTAAGAGCAATAACATCTCTTAATACTTTTTCTAGTGAAACGGTCTCAAGCTTTGGAACATCAGGCTTAACCATGGACAAATAATCTGTGATGATTTTGTTCGTTCGATCTAGTTCTTCGATTAAGAGCGGGGAATGTTCTCTCAACTTAGCATCTGTAGTTGTGCTACCCAGAAACTGGATCATTCCACGAATAGTAGTCATCGGGTTTCTCACTTCATGCGCGATTGCTGCTGCCATCTGTCCTGCAACTGCCAGCTTATCTAAGTAAACGGTTTCCTTTAACTGCATGTTGATCTTAACAAGTCTCTCGATTAAGAAGATACAAGAAAAGAACGCGATCAAAAAGCTAGAGAAATAGACGAGATAAAAGTCAATTGTCAGAAAATCAAGATATGTATGAATGAACAACATATAAAAAAGTGTATAGACCAAAGCAATATAGATAGCAGAAACCCATCTGCGTTTATCTTCATCAAAGAATCCATGATAGATCAGACATACCACATATGCTAGTGAGATTAAAACGATACCTAGCCACGCTAGTTCTCCACCTACAGCTATCCTTGCGATCGCAACAATTATCGAACAGATCGCTCCCGGTAGCCAGCCTACATACAATGTGACAATCATGATTGGAACATTTCGAAGATCAAAAAAAGAATCCTTCAGCGTTTCGATCGGAAACAGCATACAGACTAGTGCACCCGCACCACTGATCAGACCAAAGACGATTTGATTCTTATAACTCGGAATGACACCGGGATGAAGGGGAAAGAACATGTTCAATAGGTGAGTAAACGAAAATATGATTGCAATATTTACAAATAACGGCTCAATAAATGCTTGCACAGCGGCTTCCCCCTTCCTTTTTTCTCCCTACAGTATAGCAGAAACATTCTACAAGAAAATATAAAAAACGACAAACATATCCATTTGCCGTTTAATTCTTAAGACATTTATTATTTTTTAGCACTCTTTTCTAAATGATTGTTGCTTTTAACTCCTTGTCACCTTTGATAATTGATTGGAGTGGAAGGTGCGAGACTCCTACGGGACAGGCGGGCAGGTGAGACACTTAAGAGTGAAACGTACGAATGTGGCTCACCGCCTGCCCCGTGGAAAGCGAGCAGCCTGGAACGGAAATCAACACTTCCAAAAGCCTCAGTCATTATGAACGAAACAAAGAATCCACAGCCATTTTCGCTGAATTCACACAATCTGGCAATCCTACACCATCATATGGAGCTCCTGCTAATTTTACACCAGGCAGTTCAGCTTGAAACACAGTTCTGAGCTTTTTGACATATTCTTTATGCCCAACTTCATATTGCGGCATTGAATCAATCATACGAGAAACATGATAGAATTCTGGACGAGCATCAACACCCATAATTTTCTTCAAATCATCTAATACTTTTTCCAAAATAACATCATCTGGTTGTTGAACGATGTCTTGCTCTTCTGCTCGTCCTACATAACACCGAAGAACCACTTTACCTTTCGGAGTCGTATGCGGCCATTTTCTGCTCGTCCATGTACATGCAGTGATGGATGTTTTTTCACTTTTAGCAATGACAAAACCTGTTCCATCAAGACTAAAGTTCACGTCTTCTTCATTAAAGCTCATCGCAACAGTTGCTACTGAGGTTGGCTTCGTATCGTGAAAACCAACAGGAAACAGAGATTCACCAAGAAGTTTTTTCGTAACATGATAAGGAGTTGTGACAATTACATGATCACCTTTCATTACCGAACCATCTTCCATCACCACAGAATATGTTCCATCTTCAGACCGCTCGACAGCTTTAACGGAAACCCCTGTCTTTATACTCTCTTCTGGCACTGCTTTCGAAAGAGCTTCAATGAAAGAGGACAGTCCGCCTTTGAGTGTTAAAAAAGCACCTTTTTTCTTTTTCGTGATCGGTGTCTTCTCTTGTTTAGGCTGCGTCTGTTTCATGCCTAAGATTAAACTTCGATATTTCTTTTCCGTTTCTACAAATTGCGGAAACGTAGATTGCAGGCTGAGCCGATCGATTTTTCCCGCATATATACCTGATAACAAAGGTTCGATCAGCCGATCAACCACTTCATCACCAAGACGTCTTCTGAAAAAATGACCTACAGAAATATCTTGTTCCGCATCTTTTCGTTTAGGAAGAACAAGGTCCAACCCTGCTCTTGCCTTTCCAGTTACAGAGAAAAGAGGGGTTGTTGCAAACGGCATCACTTTAGTCGGGATGCCCATCACTGCTCCTTCAGGAATAGGGTGAAGCCTCATATTATGCAAAATATAAGCTTGACCCGTTTCATTAGAAACTAAATCTTCACCTAGACCCACATCTTTAACCAGTTCTGTCATCACTGTTTTTCTAGCTAGGTAGGAATCAGGGCCTCGCTCTAGCACAAAACCATCTTCTTTAATCGTATCGATTTTACCGCCAAGACGGTTGCTTGCTTCGATCACTGTGAAGCTTATCGACTTGCCCGTTTCCTTACCATATTTTTGAACATAAAAGGCAGCGGCTAAACCTGTTATGCCGCCGCCCAATATAATAACGTGCTTTCGCTCGCCCATTTCTTTCACATTCTTTCTTTTGCTAGTGCGTTTTGAATAACCGTTGCTAAACAATCGATAAATTCCGGCTTTGCGTTAGGCATCTCAGGACGATAATAGTTCACGCCCAACTCATCTGTGACAACTTTACACTCATAATCGTTGTCATAAAGAACTTCCAGATGATCCGCCACAAAACCTACAGGACAATAGATAAAATGCGTATAGCCATGCTCGTTATAAAGATCTCTAGTTAAATCTTGAACGTCTGGTCCGATCCACGGTTCAGGTGTATTACCGGCACTCTGCCACCCAATCGTGTAATGAGGAACATTTGCCTCTTTCGCGATCAGATCAGCTGTTTCCTGAAGTTGAGTCGGATAAGGATCTCCCATTTGAAGGATCTTTTCTGGCAGACTGTGTGCAGAGAAGATTACAACCGTTTTGTTGTGTTCGTTCTCTGGAATAGAGTTAAACGTTTGTTTAATTCCATCAGCCCAAAATTGTACATACTTCGGCTCATCATACCAGCTGTCGATCGTTGTAAAGCTTGGTCCACCAATTTTTGCAGACTCTTCCACAGCACGTCCGTTGTATGATTTAACGCTGAACGTTGAATAATGAGGAGCAAGAACAAGCGTTACTGCTTCCTCAATACCGTCTTCTTTCATCTGTTGCACAGCATCCTCAATAAAAGGATCAATATGCTTCAGACCCAGATAGCTTTTAAACTCACGATCAGGATAACGATGATTCATCTCAACTTCAATTTTCTGCGCTTGTTCTTCTGTAATCTTAGCAAGTGGCGAGATTCCACCGATCTGTTCGTAGCGTTCTGTAAGTTCTTGCAGCTGTTCAGGAGAAGGCTTACGTCCTCGTCTTATGTGTGTGTAATAGCTTTCTACTTCATCAAGACTTCTTGGCGTTCCGTACGCCATGATTAATAGACCTGTTTTCTTGTTACTCACTTTTTATCACCCTAGTCTTTTAGACGTATATTCATGAACAAAGGTGGTCAACTGCTTTAATGTTGCAATGTTTACTTCAGGGAAAATACCTTTTCCGACATTGAAGATAAAGCCTGGTTCTTCCATACCTTCATCCAAAATTTCTTTCGTACGTGCTTCGATTACTTCCCATGGTGCCAATAGAATGGAAGGATCTAAATTTCCTTGAAGAGCCTTCGTAACACCCATCTGACGAGCTTCTCTCGGGGATAATCTCCAATCAAGTCCGATCACATCGATCGGAAGCTCATTCCACTCCATGATCAAGTGTCTTGCACCTGTTCCGTATAGAATCAAAGGAATATTTTCTTCTCGTAGTGATGAGAAGATCTTGTACATCACAGGCTGGATGTATTTTCTGTAATCTGCTGCATTTAACGCGCCGACCCATGAATCAAAAATCTGAAACGCTTGTGCGCCAGCTGCGATCTGCGCTTTTGCATAAGCGATTGTCATATCGCCTAGTTTGTCCATCAGCATGAACCAGCTTTCAGGGTCAGAGTACATCAGCTGCTTAGTTTTATGATAATCGCGCGAAGGCCCGCCTTCAACCATATAGCTCGCAAGTGTAAATGGTGCACCTGCAAACGTGATAAGCGGCACTTCTAACTGCTGTCTTAAAATTTTAATCGTATCCAAAACATACGGTACGTCTTTCTCAGGATTAATCGTCCCTAAGCGCTCTACATCCTCGCGCGTTCGTACTGGCTTATCGATCACTGGTCCGATTCCCGATTTAATCTCAACATCTACCCCAATCGCTGGAACTGGAGACATAATATCTTTATAAAGAATCGCAGCATCAACTCCATGTTGATCTACTGGGAGCTTCGTAACGCCAGCGCAAATCTCTGGTCTATGTGTGATTTCAAATAGTGAATACTTCTCTTTCAGTTTACGGTACTCAGGTTGGGAACGGCCCGCCTGTCTCATGTACCATACAGGAATATGTGAATTTTTCTCCTTACGACACGCTTTCAAAAACTCTTCATTCATAGTCAAAACGTACACACCTTTCTATACAAGACCAAAAGCTGCAGCACTATTGTTATCTCCTAGCTGCTGAAACTTAAAACCTTTAACGTCAATATCCATACACATTGTAAGGGAATTCATAATAAAAGTATAGGCAATAAGCTTAAATGTCATGATTTTGGCAAAATGGATGTTCATTGGATGTTGAAAGCCTTTACAGGTGCATGCTGCTTAAACCGAATGAAATGAGTAAAATGATGAATTGGGTCTAGCGGCGCATTGATTAAGTCAAAAATGGCATCAGTTAAGTCGAAATGAGCAACCATTAAGCGCAAACACACCACAATTACGTCTAAAATGAAAAATATAGGCTTTCCGACACAGTTCGAATCCCTCACTCCAAATCCTCATCAAAAAAAGAAGACGGCCGCCTAAGCCATCTTCCACCACCACTCATTCTTCTTTTTTCTTCTTCTTCTTTTTCTTCTCTTTTTCACGATCTTTCCGAATCTTTTCTCTTACATCTTTTTTATCTCCCTCATCAAAACTTGGGAAAAGAGAGATCGACACTACATTTGATGTTTCTCCTTCTTGTTTTGTGAGAGGATTATATGGGACAACATAAAAGTCTGGCAGCGTGAAGAGGTTCTTGCCAGAAGCACTATACTCCCCTTTGCCTTTTATCGTATCTAATAGAGTCGTTTCTCCTTCATTTACCGCGTAAACCTTGTATTGCAATCGCTCGTCTTTTGACGGAGTCCAGTTCAGTTGAACGGAAGGAATTCCATAGTCTCCCATACCAAATGAAGCACGCAGATCGTTTAACTCTATAAGCTCGATCGGCGGGGGCAAGTCTTTTACTCCGTCAGGTTTTTTGAACGATAGTCCTTGTTGAGACGGCATTTCGTTAATCACTTGTTTAAATAAGAGAGTAGGTAGAGAACTGCCGCTATTAAGGTACGATTCCTTAGTCGTTCGATCATAACCGACCCAGACTGCGCCGACGACTTCTGGCGTATATCCTACAAACCAAGTATCTTTGTTTCCTTTATCTACATTCGGATAATTCGTTGTACCCGTCTTCCCGGCGATCTCCATGTTCTCTTTTCCATCAGACCCAGTTCCGTTCTTCACGACTTGCTGAAGCATACGCGTCATGTACCATGCATTCTGCTTTTTCCAAACTTTCTTTTCTTCCATTTTTGCTTTGCCGATCAGTTCTCCTTCATTGTTATAGATCTTGCTGATCACGAAAGGCTCGATTGTCTTACCTTCATGAAGAAAACTGCGGTATCCTTTTACCATCTGCAACGGAGTTACACCTTGATCGATGCCACCGAGTGCAATTCCGAGTCCCCTATCCTCAATCGGCATGCCGAGCTGTTCAAGATAACTTTTAGAATCAGATATTCCGTTCTTGTTCAACAGCCATACTGCCGATGAATTTACAGAATGCGAAATGGCATCCACCATGGAAACTTCACCATCGTATCTGCCGTTATAATTCTTAGGTTCATAACCGTCGTAGCTTAATTCTTCGTCACGCAGCATAGAATAAGGTTTGTATTTTTCAGACTCAAGGGCGGGACCATACACGGATAAAGGCTTAAACGTCGAGCCTGGCTGACGATTCACCTGTACTCGATTAAGTCCCTCTGTCACATAATTGCGTCCGCCTTGAACAGCGAGCAAACCACCCGTTTTTCCATTCATCAGCACCATGGCGCCTTCTGGTTTTTCCTGACCTGTCCCTACAAAATAACGACCGTCTTGAAAGCTTTTATAAACAGAATCTTGTGCAGCGAGATCCATTGGAACGACGATTTTATAACCGCCTTGTCGCAGCTCTTCTCTTGAAAGTTGATACTTTTCTTTTGCTTCTTTTATAACCATATCAATATAGGTTGTATAAGCAGGATTTCGTTTTTCTTGCTGAAAATCTAAAGCGATCGTTTTCCCTTGCGCTCTAACGGTTTCAGAAGGTGTCAGATAATCTTGTTTCTCCATAAGAGTAAGAACGAGATCACGCCGTTCTTTTGCTTCCTTAGGATTCTTTAATGGCGAATAATAGTTTGGTGCTTTAGGAAGTCCTGCAAGCATCGCCCCCTCTGCCACAGTTAAATCTCTGGCATCCTTATTGAAATACGTTTTTGCAGCAAGTTGGATACCGTATGCGCCATGCCCAAAATAGATTTGGTTCAAATACATCTCCAAAATTTTATCTTTCGGGTATCTTCTTTCCAAATTGATTGCAATTACAGCTTCTTTTGTTTTTCTGAGCCATGATTTCTCATGAGATAAAAAAACATTCTTCGCTAGCTGCTGAGTAATCGTACTGCCGCCTTCGACTTTTCCACCAGCTAGAATATCTTTATAGATAGCACGCGAGATCGCTTTTACATCAATACCATTGTGTTTATAGAAACGGCTATCTTCAACTGCAACAAATGCTTCCTGCACATGTTTTGGGATGTTCTCAATGTCGACGATCTCTCGATTCTCATCATAGATCTTGGTGATTTTATCTCCGTTCTCGGCCACAAGAATAGTAGCTGAATCCATTACAAGATCTTTTTCATCGATCACATAATCTCCCGCTAAGATAATGAAGAGATAGGCAAAAAAACCTATTATAAGTGAACCCGTTAAAATACCGAGTACGATAAGACTTCTCTTTACCATAACCAACCCTCATTTCATTCTAGGTCGAAAAGTACATTTTATATAATTTCCCCTTAGTTGGAAAGTATATTACAAGTAACCAACTTCTTACACTGTTTAATGTGCTGAACGGTTGGGTAAAACAAAGGTAAATCAATAGAAAAGGGGCAGGGATTCCTATGAACATATATATTACTTATGGGACTTTAGACTTTTTAGCAACATATCAGGAAAAATACGATGGAGCTCTTCTGCTAGAAGGAGACTCTAATTCTGCTCTCGTGATTGAAACAGATGGTGAAAACCCATTTACGGAAAAACATGAGTACGAAGTGATAAACCAAAGAGGTTCCTTAGACGGTGCTGGTTTTGTTGTTATGAACCACATCCCGGTATCAGAAGAAGGAAGGTCTCTTTTTGAAGAACGTTTCCAAAATCGTGCCGGGCTGGTTGAAAGTGAACCAGGCTTTACTGGCATACGAATACTACGACCTCTTCACCAAGATCCTTATATCGTAATGACACTTTGGGATTCACATGCTGATTTTATAAATTGGCAACAATCCAAAGCTTATGAGGAAGCTCATAAGAATAGAGGCACATCAAAAGCACTTCCAGAAACACTTTTTACAGGAAAATCATTCGTAAAAGAATACATGGTAGCAAAATGACTAGAAATCCATCAACAATAAAAAGAGCATCGGTCATATTAAATCCTTCTGCCGGCCAAGGCAGATTGCTCAATCAGTGGGATGCAGTGCTAGAGCAACTAAAAGTTGGTTTTGAAGACGTTCAAGTATATAAGACGACCGCTCCTGGAGAAGGTGCTTCCTTCGTTAAAGAGCTGGAAGGTAAAACAGATTTGATTATAGCCGCTGGCGGTGACGGTACGGTACATGAAATTGCAGAAGCGGTGTTGTCGATCGAAGAAAATCAACCAGCTTTCGGAATCTTGCCAGGTGGAACGTGCAATGATTTTTCGAGAGCGCTAGGCATGAACCAAAACCCTATCAAAGCCGCAGAACAGCTCAGTGAAAAAAATTATCACAACATTGACGTTGGAGAGTTCAACGGGCATTTCTTTACAAACTTCTGGGGTGTTGGATTGATCACACATGTATCCGAATCCATCGACCCAGATACGAAAGAGAAGTTTGGTCGCCTTTCTTATTATCTTTCAGCGGCAAAATCCTTTCAAACTTGGGAGCCGTTTGAGATCTCCATCTCATCTGAAGAGTTTCAATTTGATGGACAGGCTGCCATGTTTCTTGCTGTAAACGGTCCTTTTACCGGCGGGATACGGCCCTTTTTTCCCGATACAGATATACAAGACGGAAAGCTCGATTGCTTGCTGATCGAAGAACCTTCCACCTCGTTTATATGGGATGTTCTTTTGAATCGATTATCAGATACTTCAAAAGAAGGACAAGGGTACCATTATTTTCAAAGTTCAGAGATCAGCATAAAAACAGCTCCCCAACAGCTTATTGACTGTGATGGAGAGCGTCAGCATCGTACACCTGCAGTTATTAAATGTTTACAAAATCAACTACTCACACTTACTGGGGATGTTTCCTTTTAAAAAAAGGAAGCGTCCTTTTTTGATAAGCTCTGATTGATTCACGCCCAGCTATACATAGCAGTAGCCAAACCGTTCCAGCACTAAATCCAGCTGCTATGTCAGATGGATAATGAACGCCTAAATAAACACGGCTAAAACCAATAAGAAGAATCGTAGATATAAATGCAATCGTGAGAATGATCTTAAGCGATTTTCCTCTTCTGCTTCTTACGACTAAGTAACCAAGAAAACCATAATAGATGAGACTGCCCATGGCATGTCCACTCGGATAACTGAAACCTTGTTCAACGATTAAACTATCTTCAGGTCGTATTCTTCCAAACCAATGTTTCAACCCTAGGTTTAAAAGACCTCCGCCCGCAACTGCAATCAAATAGAAAATAGCACCCCAATAGTTCTTGCGTTTTGCGATCAGCCAGATCAGACTTCCTACTAACAAAAGTGTTAGGATATTTTTTGATCCCAAAAAGGTTATCACTTTCATTACTTCCGTAAGCGTCTCACTTCTAATATCCGTTACATATTGAATGATCACTTGATCAAACTCAAATACCTCATTCTCCATCAAATCCTCTGAGAGCTCGAAAAAGATATTTAACGATAAGAACGAAAGACCTAATCCACTTATAACATAAATAAGTGGGAGGATTGGAAAAGGTAGTTTATTGGCTAGTTCTCGTAACATAAAATTCTCCTCAACATCATTCTTTTTCATTTATTTTCGAGATTTCTTGTTGATAAATAGTTTCTAAATCTCTTCTCTATAAATTTAAACAAATCAGCTCTTATTAAATCTAAGTTTTCACTCTTTTTCCTTTGTATAAACCACTTTAAATCATTGTCGTTTTTTCGTAGTCGTTTGTAAACGGTCATTGAGGTGTATTTATTGACGTCTTTGCAAACTTTATTGTTTTAAGTTTTTTAAACGGACATGGCTTTAGATTGAATTTCAGTACTCTAAGCCACGCAACAAATAACGGTAAGTGTAATAAAAAAAGCCGCTCAAAGATGAGCAGCTTTAGAACGTTTTCTATTTAACAAGCTTAACTAACATGTGAGCAAGTTTATGACGCTCTTCTTGCTCTCCAACTTTCCATAGTTCTTTTAAGAGGTTCTCTTCTGAGTTACGAGGCTCCTCATGGTTAGCTAAGTAATCTGCTACTTTCTCTGCAGTTTTTGCAAGTGTTTCTTCGCTCATGCCCATTTTTTCACCGATTTGCACTTTCCCATGCAAGTAGCTCTTAAACTCCTCAAAGTTTGATAAGATCTCGTCTTTTTTGCTCTCGCTCATACGGCTTGCTGTTTCTTCTACCTTACTTGTGTCAACGTTACGCTCTTCATCAACCATGTGTCTGCTATCCATTTTTGTTACCTCCTTAGATTTTGTATCACTTTTGTTTAATATTTGTTTCACGCATAGTAGTCTTTTACCGATTTTTCCAATCCTTAAACCTTATTTTACAGTTCCTGTTTTTTTTAGTACGTCTATCCTATAATTTGGTTTATCGTAAAGGGAAAAGGGGAAGGATATCTCTGTAGAACAAGATTCAGGAGGTTATACAAATGGAAAAAGACTTACAAGCACTAATCGATGGACTAAACGAGGATCTTGCAAACGAGTACTCAGCAATCATTATGTACAACCATAATGCAGCTACGGTTTCTGGTTTGTACCGTCAAATTCTAAAACCTTTCTTCCAGAGTGAAATTGCTGATGAGCAAGGACATGCTCTATATTTAGCAGAAAAGATTAAAACACTTGGTGGTACGCCGACTACTCAACCAAAGCCAGTTAAACAAGTTGAGAGCGTTCGTGAGATGTTGGAAGAAGCTCGAAACGCTGAGGAAGATACGATCAGACGTTATGAAGAACGTAAAGACCAAGCATCTAACTTAAAATTGACTGAACTTGTCGTTCAGTTAGAAGATATGATTGCTGATGAGACAAAACACAAAGAGGAAATGGACCGCTTATTAAGCGACAGTCGATTCTAAATAACACATAATACAAACACCCGCAATTTATTGCGGGTGTTTGTTAGTTATAATCCTTTTCTTTTTTTCATCTGTTAACAAACGCCATCTGAAACAATTCTTTGCCACATGACCTAAATCATCAAGAAAATGATAATTCGCATAAGCCCCAACAATTGCTCCCAATCCTGGGATCATCTGAAGCATCTTTATTAGATCGATGTGATCACGATAATCCTGCTGCAGTTCTTGCCAATTCATTTGGTTGATCGATTCAGGAGACTCCGGAAATTCTCGAATGGTCTCTTTCCATGAGATTACCCTTTGATATGCCTCTTCTCGCTTGTGCGGATCAGAAAAAGCTAGGCGAAATACATGAAGAATAAAGATTCTCTCTTTGTAGTCTTTAACATCCAACCCATAAATACTAGCTGCTTCGAACAAAAATTTCATTTTTATTCCTAACAATAAGGGAAGATCTGCAATACCTAGCAAAATGCCTCCAGCACCTGTTCCTGCACCTTCAACTGCTGCTGTTTTTTTGTAGAAAGATAGCCGATCTTCTAATTTAAAATCACGCTCTCGTAGATCTGCAGTAAACTTAATCGTTTTTTTAGTCGTATATTCAGAACCGATCAGAGTCGCTTTAATCATATGTTTCATACTCGATGTCATAACATCATGCACTTTTTGCGGAATTTTTTCATTGATTTTTATTTGAAGAGATTTTGTTGTCTTATTCCATAGTGAGGGCCGTTTACACATTTCTGTTTCCCATTTTTTAAGCTCTTCTATTACTTTTTCTTCATAAGTGTTCATCATCTACCTCCCTCCTTCTATACGATTTTCGTTAGTCTTTCGTTTCAATATTTTCGCCCTCACGTTATGAGTCCTACATGATCATATTTGCAGTCGGAATTCCAAGTGGGAACGTAAACACATTTTTGGGATCGTATTTTGTTTTCACCTTAATTAAGCGCGGAAGGTTAACAAAATAACATTGCTCTAACCAGTTCTTAATACAATTATCATGGAAATTCACATAAGCGCCATCCGCAAAAGGAAGTAAAGAATTCCTTAGACTTTCTACCCATCGTGTATTTATGTCTGCCTCAATCTCATTCTCCCATTTGGTAATGTAAAGCAAGCTGAACAATGCTTCTCTATGAACATAAGCCGTTTCAGTTGGACTTATACAAGAAGCATTTCCGGCTAGAGCTTGCAGCTGTACTTTATTCTCCATACTAGGTGAGTTTGCTAGGAATTCTTTCAGTTTTTTTATCGCACTCATCGGTAACTGTCGTTTCGCAAAGGCACCTGTATTCTTAAATGGATGTGCATCAGGATCACCATGGTTTACAGCATACTCCATCATGCCAGGCATCATTCCTCCAAATATCTTGACCGCTTCAATATAAGGTACTTTCTTAACTTCAACTTCTTTTGGTGGAAAGGCTATCAAAAGAGGCTTGAGCAGCTTTTTTAATTCTCCCGTACTGCCAAGAAATTCACCTAATGCACGCAACTCACCAATGTCTTTTGTTAAAAGATCAATAATGGCTGTCAATCTGACGTCTGTATGAGGAGCCCATTTCTGCCATGCATCCACGACTTTTTCAAACCCCTTAAATTCCCATGTAATTTTAAAGATGGCAACATCATCAACAGGAATGACTTTAAACCGAAAAGATGTAACCACACCAAAGTTCCCCCCACCACCGCCTCTTGATGCCCAAAATAAGTCCCCGTTCTCATGCTTATTTGCTATGATGATATTTCCATTCGCATCAACCATCTCCAACTCCAGAAGCTGGTCGATCAGCATTCCATAAGGTCGTGTCAACATCCCCCATCCTCCACCAAGCGTTAGACCGGAAAGTCCTACAGAAGGACACGTACCTCCTGGAATCGTGAAACCTTCCTCATACAATTTTTCGTAGAGTGGGAAAAGCAATGCCCCGGCACCAAGTACGGCCGTTTTGGTTTTGCGATCTACTTTTACTTCATTTAATTCGCTTATGTCTATCACTAAACCGCCATCTAATGAGGAATAAGCTTCATAACTATGCCTTCCTGTACGAATTCGAAACTTAACATGTTTCTTTCTTGCCCAACGGATCGCATTTGAAACGTCTTTAGTTGTTTCACAAAAATTGATAATCAACGGAAATAAGTTAAAACGAGTATTGAACTCTTCTCGTGCCAGATCATAATCAGGACTTCCTGGTGTTACGATCCTTCCTGTTAGTCCATAAGTATTCATGAGCCCCGCTCCCTTCCATAAAACTTATAGGCATAAGCTATGAAAGATGCCCAAAATCTGTTTACAAACTTGGTAGTAGTTGATTTCCGTTACAGAGCGCTTGCTTTCCGTGGGCGTGCGGTGAGCCACCTCGTCGCTTCTCGCCTAGGTGTCTCATATGTCCCGCTCATCTCCAATCAACTTTCAAAGAAGACAAGCTCTTAGAAAAATTGTTATAAAAAAACTTCCCAGCTAAGAAAGAGCTAGGAAGTCAATGTAATGTGTTTTTTTGTCATACTAGGCAGTCGTAAAATACTGTATAGAATTGCTCCCACAGGCATTAGGATCGCGATCATCCAGTCTCCTGACAGTAATCCATAGAAGAGGCCATAGAATACCCCTTGTATGATCAGCAAATATCTCAGCCAATTTTGAAAGGCTTGTACTCTTGTTTCTTGTTTGATCGGATAGATCATGAATACAACATTCCATCTATACTGGGTGTAAAGTGTGAATAATTGCAGCGCAAACATCTGAAAGAACAAGAACACGACAATCAACTGCCACCATCCTGCAGGAATTAAATAAATAAATAGAAAGCCGATTAAGATCAGTCTTACATATAAGCCTAGGTAATCGCCTGAACGGACAAATGTCTTCATGTATAGAGCAGAAAGTGCATTCTTCTTTTTAAACGAAAAACTGGCTAAGCTGTTTAACCATGGTCGCTTATGAACGGTCTGCTTTAAAGCTGGGACATCTGTAAAGTAATTGACGAATCGGTAACCTTTCATCTTTAAAGACTGTTCTTCGGCTAATAACATTTCCCACTGATAGCCATGCTGTTTCTTAAAGACACCGAAAACAAAATTCTTTAAGACATACATAATCGCAAAAATCGCGATTATGAAGATGTATGCTTCATTAAAGAGCAAATAGGCATATACAAAGTTTACAATAAACCTCATGATCTTATAGTTCGTTTGATGGCTCTTATAGGGTAATCTTCTTTCTTCCCATGATACATAAATATTAAATACTTTAGCTGCGATCAAAAAGAATCCAAACGTGACATACATCTTCCATCCATCATGGATAAAGAATTGAACGATCGGCCATAACAGCGTAAAGATAAATAGGGTTAAGAAAGCCCCAGTAGCAGTTGCAGATGAGATTGCTTTTGAGAAATATTGTTTCATTCCTGATTCTACAGGAAGTAAAAATACGAGATCCCCTTCTTTTAACAACGTACGGATCGGACTTTTGGTCAACCAGATTGAAAAGACGATCGTTAATATAAAGACGGCCGGAAAATTCTCCGGAAGTGCTTGAAGAAGCTTAGCATAATACACACTTCCGATGACAATGAGCAAAATTAAGGAAACAATTAGTCCGCTGTTTCCCATTAAACTAAAGTATTTCAGCGTCTGGGTAACATGAGCATTGCGTCGTTTTGTCCATAATTTTTTTACATCGATCATGTGACTCTCCCTCTTGCTACATAGAGATAGATCTCATCCAACGTCGCATTCTCTAGCCCACTTCTTACGCGTAGTTCCGCTAACGTTCCGCTTAATACCAGCCTTCCTTCATGCATGATTAAAAAGCGGTCGCAATATCTTTCTGCCGTAGACAAAATGTGAGTAGACATCAACACGCCAGCGCCGTTATTTCTAAACTTAACCATATATTCTAGAAACGATTGGATACCTAATGGATCAAGACCCACGAAAGGTTCATCCACGATATACAGCTTAGGTTCAACCAATAGTGCACAAAGGATCATTACTTTTTGCTTCATCCCTTTTGAGAACTGACTCGGAAACCACTTGATCTTATTATCCATTCGAAACTCTTCAAGTAATGGGCGTACACGGGTTAAAAAGGTTTGTTCTTCTAGTCCATATGCCATTGCTGTTAGCTCTAGATGTTCCCATAACGTTAATTCTTCATAGAGAATCGGCATCTCAGGTATGTAAGTAAATTGACTTCGATAAATTTCTGGTTCTTCCCTGAACGTCTGTCCATCGATTTTAGAAGTGCCTGACATGGGTTCCATGAGACCTAATACATGCTTGATGGTTGTACTTTTACCGGCTCCATTCAAGCCGATCAAACCTACTATCTCATTTTCTTTCACCGTGAAATCTAAGTGATGAATAACAGGCTGATTAGGAAGATAACCTCCTGTTAGATCTGTAACTTCAAGGATTGGTTTCATATAGTACCTCCTTCTGCAATCCAGCATTTTCATTATTGTTTGCCATTTTTCTTGTTTTACACCTTATGAGGCAGGCACCGGTGTCGGAGTTGGCTTTGCATATCCTTCTTTATATTTTTCATCGATCATCCTTCTGATCTCAACAGGCTTTTTTCCATCAGCAGAAGCACTCATGCTGATCGCAGCGATCTCTAAACAAGTCCCGCACTTTGTGCCATGATCATCCCATACAATTTTTCCATCTTCTTTATTTTCTGAGATAAAGCAATCATAATTGTCTTTATGACCTGCAGAATCACCACAGCCACAATAACAAGGCATTGATTCAAGCAGTTCCTTATATTTAGGAACTTCCGCATAAATGGCCGCAATCTCATCAGGTTGTTTATCCAAGAAACCTGGCAATTCTTCCATTGATGCAGTAAGTTCTTGGATATCACCGTTCGGCAAATGATTCTCATGTCCTTCATGAGACGTTTCTTGTTTAGCGCTTGACTCCTCTTGATGGTTTTTATGCTCATCTTCTGATTTATTCCCGCACCCTGAGACGAGGAAACTAACACCGAGTGTCATTGTAAAAATTAGTTGTCTTTTTTTCACGGAGAGCCCTCCTTTTTGTCATTCTTTCCTTATAATAGCTCAATTTACGTTTCCTTTACCAATTTTATATGTATAACTTGTAAGACTTCCTGGACAAGATATAAGAGAAGAAGGTATCCCCCCTTCTTCAAGGAGAAAGATGCAAGGTATTAGATTTTTTCAGATATGCTTTTCTTTAAGGAGATGGTTCTCTTGGACTATTTAGTGCTTGAGCAATTACAGATTCTTATAATCGAGGTGCATGGCTAAAAAATCGTATTGTTTTGTTTTCGTGTTCTCCTTTCTTCTCTAACCTCTATAAGATGAAGGGTTCTATTTTAGAATAGGACCCTTCTTCTTTTTTACCTACTTTCGGAAGTGTTGATTTCCGTTACAGGCTGCTCGCTTTCCACGGGGCAGACGCTGAGCCACATTCGTACGTTTCACTCTTAAGTGTCTCAGCTGCCTAGTTTTCACTTTTTGAACTGCCCGCCTTTATGCTCCTTGCTCCTGCGTCTACAAGTTAATGCTAGCGGAGTAAGCTTCCTCGTCGCATGCCTTGCGAGATGCATTTCAGGTGGTAGGCACGCACCTTCCACTCCAATCAACCTTTCAATGAAGAAAATAATAAAACATTCAAAAGAAACATCTTGTAGAAAAGAGCCTTTTAATAAGATAAAAAGAATACCTTATTTTTTAGGTTGATCATGTATGATATGATAAGTAAAAAAAATGAGGTGAGCCACTTGTCCCACGATTCAAACTGCATTTTTTGTAAAATTGTTGCGGGAGAAATTCCATCCTACAAAGTGTACGAAGACGAAAACGTTCTAGCCTTCTTAGACATCAGTCAGGTAACAAAAGGACATACGCTGATCATTCCTAAAGAGCACTCCACAGATATTTTTGAACTGCCTGCAGAAACAGCAGCCAAGCTTTATTCTGTCGTGCCTAAAATTGCCTCTGGAATTAAACAAACGTTTAACCCGATCGGTCTGAACATCTTAAACAACAACGGTGAAGCAGCTGGACAATCTGTTTTTCATTATCATATGCACTTCATTCCACGTTACGGACAAGGTGACGGATTTGGAGCAGTCTGGAAAACACAGGATACCCCTGCAGACAAAATGACTGAGATCGCTCAAAATATTAAAGAAAACGTTAAAAACTAACGTTACATATTAAAACTGCCTTTTTTAAAACTGGGCAGTTTTTTCATATTCATTTTCATTTCAAACTCATTTCTAAAAGATTGTTGTTATTAGACATCACTGAAAAGTTGATTGGAGTGTAAGGTGTGAGACTCCTGCGGGACGAGCGGTCAGGTGAGACCCTTAAAGGCGCAAAGCGGCAAGGGGCTCACCGGTCGCCCCGCGGAAAGCGAAGCACCTGTAACGGAAATCAACAACTTTCAATTGCTCTAGGAACTTACTAAAACAGCGTAATTTTATAAGGAGGAGAACGATGACACGCATCTATTTTCAAGCCGGACCCACAACATTGCCTAAAGAGGTCATGCAGCAAGCAAAAGAAGAGTGGGATGACTTCTTAGGTACTGGGTTAAATATTATGGAGCATAGCCACAGGGGTTCAGAATATGAAGGCATCCATAACCAAGCGAAAACACGCATGAAACGTTTGCTCAATATACCAGATACACATGAAGTATTGTTCTTACAAGGCGGAGCAAGTCTACAGTTTGCTATGATTCCGATGAATTTTATTCAAGGTGGAAAGACTGCAAAATATGTACTCACTGGGGCATGGTCTGAAAAAGCTTATAAAGAAGCTCAGAAAATCGGATCGTGTGAGGCCGTCATTACAGGTAAGGACTCTGACTATCGCACCCTTCCAGAGATGAATTATGTATCTAGCGAAAATGACGCCTATCTTCATATTACTTCTAATAACACGATCTATGGCACACAATGGTCAGACCTACATGCCTTCACACATCCAAATCTTGTAGCGGACATGTCGAGTGATATTATGAGTAGACCCCTATCTGTTGCAGATTATGGATTAATCTATGCCGGTGCTCAAAAAAACCTTGGACCTTCGGGAGTAACCGCCGTTATCATACGGAAAGATCTGCTACAGGAAAATGTATCTGTTCCTTCCATCTTGTCGTATTCGGTTCATGCAAAAAATAATTCTCTTTACAACACGCCTCCTGTTTACTCCATCTACTTGCTTAACCTTGTACTAGGTTGGGTAGAAAAGTGTGGTGGTGTCATTGAAATGGAAAAGAGAAATTATAATAAAGCTGGAGTCATCTACGACACGATCGATAGAAGTAATGGGTTCTATAACGGGTATGCTACACCTGAATCACGGTCGAACATGAATGTTACATTCACTCTTTTGAATGATGAACTGGAAAAGCAGTTTATTAAAGAGAGTGAAGAAAACGGAATATATGGGTTAAAAGGACACCGATCGGTCGGGGGTTTCAGAGCTTCTATCTATAATGCTGTACCTCAAGAATCATGTGATAGCCTTGCACAGTTCATGAAACATTTTCAGGAAAAATACGGAAAGTAGTTCACATACCTTTTCAGTTGTGCGTACATCTGTTAACATAAAGGTACTTTCGCATTAGGCCAAGAGGGCACTATTGGAAAGAAATTAGGCTAAGAGTAGCTGAGGAGAGATGAGAAAATGAATACGAATACTAAATCATTAGCTTTAACATCTGTACTTATTGCATTAGGGTATGTGTTTCACACTGTTGTACCCCCATTATTTTTTGGAATGAAACCTGACTTATTACTCGTGATGATGTTTTTAGCCATTATGCTATCACCTACCAAACAAAACGTGATCATTGCAAGTATGGCAGCTGGAGTCATTTCAGCACTTACAACTGGTATGGCTGGCGGACAGATTGCCAATATTGTTGAAAAACCTATAACAGCTTTTATCTTTTTGGCGTTGTTCTTACTTGTTAAAAAAGTAAAAGTAAATGCGATAAGCGCTGTTCTTTTAACAGTGGTCGGAACGATTATCAGCGGTACATTATTTCTCATGGTCGCCATGCTCGTAGCGGGATTACCTGGTACATTACTTAGCTTCATTGGAATGATCGTTGTTCCAACAAGTGTCGTTAGCGGCTTGATCATGTTCTTTATCTACCCCATCGCAGAACGACTATCTAAACGCTCAAACTTAACTGCTAATTAAATAATGATAATGTCAAAATAAAAAGCCAGCTCCTATGGAGTTGGCTTTATGTATTTATCCTCTTCTTCTTTTTCCTCTTCCCATGTCTGAAAAGCTGCTATCTCAGTTGATAACGTTGAAAAAATAAAAGCAAGGACTGTTGCATCATCCAATAGCCCTGCTCCGATCAGAAAATCAGGCACTGCATCAATTGGACTAACAAAATACAGAAGTCCTGCGACCACTAATAGTAAAGATTTTTTGGAGACATCACGATAGTCGCCTCTTTTATATGACTTTACCATTCGAACTAACGCTTTTACTTGAGAGCCAAGGTTACTTAAACCTTGTTTATCTGGTTGCGAACTTTTTTTCTCAGCTTCTGTAACGAGCTCACCCGTTTGAGTGGAACTTTCGAGCACAGCATTCGCTTTTTCCTTCATTTTATTAAAGTAGTTGCCGATTGTGTTTTGTTTCAACCCATATCCCTCCATTCTTTTAATTATGTATACCCTCTTTTAAACCTCTTCGTCAATTATGAAACTTTTTTTCCTTGTCATTTATTTTATATTATCTTTCTCCAAAGTCAGTCAAATATCTTCTGTTTTAGACAAGTATGACATTTTTTAAAACAACGTACAGCGCCACTTTTTCCTTCTAACTTTCCTACTGTATCAACGGTTTTCAAATTTCGACCATTCTATAAAAGCTTGATCTTGCATGTCCAAACATGACGAAATCTATCGGGAAATATTTTTATATTCGTCATTATTTTTCATAGGAATATAAGAGAAATTCACGAATTCATTAGATAATAAAAGAATGAGGAGGAATTATAAGATGTCTAAACAAAAATCCATGGTAGTAGGTTTCGCATTAGGAACGGTGGTTACTGCAGCAGCTACTCTGCTTTCTACACCAAAAGCAGGTAAAGAAGTAAGACAAGATCTTAAAGTGAATATGGATAAGATGAAATCGACGTTCTCCAGCATCAAGCGTGACGGCATTCAGCTTAGAGCAAAGATCAGATTTGCTAATAAAGAAAAAGAAGAGGCTCTACAAGAAACAGCTGCCTCTACAATTGAAGAAGCTCCTGAAGAAATGAAGCAAGAAATTAAATAATCCCAAAAAAATTCTCCCTTTTTGGAGAATTTTTTTTATCTATACTTCCGAACGAGTAAGAACACTTAGATCAACCCATATCAGCTAAAAGTTATATAACTATTTTACTAAAAAATAAGGAAAAATTGAAAAATTTTACTTTCTTATTATAGGAAATACTGGCATAATGAGGAATAGGATGTGTTTTATAAGATGGAGGGGCATTTTAAAAATGAACAAAGATCAATTATATAGTTTTCAAGAAGCCATGATCTATAGTCACAAACTTTCACAGATTAGTAAAGCTTTATGGAAAAGTGTAGAAAAAGACTGGCAAAATTGGATTAAGGATTATGGTTTAAACATCAATGAACACCATATTCTATGGATTGCTCATCATCTTGAGGGTGCATCAATCTCTGATATTGCAAAGTTTGGCGTTATGCACGTATCCACGGCTTTTAACTTTTCAAAAAAGCTTGAAGAACAAGGCTATCTAACATTTTCTAAAAAAGAAGATGATAAGCGAAATACATATATTTGTCTAACACCTAAAGGTGAAGAGCTTTTACTTCAAACATTGAACACGTACGATCCTTCAAAGTTTGGTGTTTTCAGTGCTTCTATGCCGATTAAAGAGTTGTTTGGAAGATTCCCTGAGTTTCCTGAATTGATGTCAATCATCCGCAATCTTTATGGTGATGATTTTATGTCAATCTTCAACAAACTCGAAGAAAAGATCGAAGCATCATTAGATGATCAGCCTGCATCATCTGTGATAGCAGCTGAAGAAATTGCCTCTTCTCATTCGTAACGTACAGATAACTCATAAAGCTTCTCCATCAAAGAAATATACTTTTCTTGTTGAAGCAAAGCAGTAATCGTTTCTCTTGGGGAAAGCTTTGGCGTTAACATGCCTGCAAAATGCAACAATAGCGGTGTGTAATGTACAAAGCCTTCTTCACTCTGCATTTCATATTTTCGTTGAAGCTCATCGCAAAGAAGGAAGACCTTATTCACTTCCTGCTCGGTGAGCTTTTTTTCCATGACTAGTCTAAAAAACGGATACGCTGTAAGATCGACACTCTCAATCGTTAGCTGATTATAAAATTCTAGTCGTTCAAGTCGTTCTTCCACCGTCTCCATACAAAACCCTGCTTTCTAGTCATTGTCTGTCTATAATAATTATAATCCAACTTTCTCCATTTGGGTATGAATAATTGAGGAAGAATAAATAAAGCGCTCCTTCCCCAACGTGCTCGGGTAGAAGCGCTTTTTCTAGTTTTTCGTATAGACCCCCAATTTAATAGAGTTCTTCTTTAAATCAAATTCTTCCGCTTTGACCGCATAGCCTTTCTTTGTTGGCATTTCGGTCACTCTCATCAAAATGCTCTCATCTTTCGGATAGACATCTACCCATTCAGGAAACTGAACGGTCTTTTTGATCAGTGTAAACACCTCGTCACCGGGTAGTGGGAAACGCCCTACTTGCATATCCTTTTCCTTCAATAACAGATCTCCGTTTTCAAGAACC
The DNA here is from genome assembly GCF_049537595.1 of Fictibacillus nanhaiensis. GTDB lineage: Bacteria > Bacillota > Bacilli > Bacillales > Fictibacillaceae > Fictibacillus > Fictibacillus nanhaiensis_F. The sequence continues at coordinate 110,203 of NZ_JBMULM010000002.1, read as the reverse complement.
TCAGGATCAAATGTAACTTGGTAAGGAAGCTCTTGATCAAACGCGATGAATGATCCGTTTAGCACGGCTTCATCATTTCTTAAATTTACGTATACGTTCACATCTGGTGCTTTTTTGCGGAGCTCTTTATTTAACAGATCTTCCACCTGTTCTTTTTCTGTATGTATGCTTAAGAGCTTTTGATTGTCTCGAATATCTGTATCTAGTGAACTCCGATCTAAACGGCCACCAGCAGGATCACTAAAAAGCATAACGGCTATGGCGATCGGAACGATTAAAAATAGAAGCAATAGTGTAAAAAATGCCGTTTTCCATTTATTCATTGTTTTCTCTCCCTCTCTCATCTCTTAGAAGTTATTTTCCTATTCATATTCCACATATTTTGGTAAAGTTAAACAAGTAGTTCATGTTGGAGGTTTTCATATGGCAGGCTATATCTTCGTTTTTTTGGCACCAATCTTTTTATTCGTATTTAACTCACTCACTCACAAGTTATGTGACAAAAAGAACTTGTCCTCAAAACAGCAAGACTCTGTTTATCGTACGATTAACGTTTCTATTACCATTCTGCTCATTTCATCCTATGTTTCAAACGTTCTATAGAAAATATAAAAAGGGGGAACCTAAATTGCATTCCCCCTTGAGTAACCGTACCATACACATGCTGCACCTTTTGATCAAGAGTAGTAAAACACACATTAACGAAACTGCTTATAAACGTCAAGCCTGATCAGTCCCCCTTCTTAAGAAAAGGTCCTGCTTAGCCATCATTTATTTTAGCAGAAACATGCAGCACCTACGATAATCAAAAGAATAAACAACACAACAATCAATGCGAAGCCTTTTCCATGCCCGTATCCACCGTAACCCATGAAAGCCACCTCCTTTGATATTCTGTACACTATCCTATGCATGACCCGTTATTCACGCATAGGCATTCGCCCTTTAAATTAATTTAAATTTTTATTCACCATCAATAGCAGTAACAAGCTCCAATAATGATGAGAAGGATAAAAAGAACTAAGATTAGTGCTATTCCTCCCCCATGACCGTAACCATAACCCATCATCATACCTCCCTTTTCTTTCTCCATATCATATAGTGATACGCCCTATTGTGATTAGACGAATGACCCGGTTTTTAAAATTTTTTTATTAAAATCGTGTAGAATACCCGATAATACTTGATTTATAATGTGTAAATTTTCTCATATTTCATTTATTGAATAGGAATACCCATAACGTTTATGCTATAGTAAGAGTTGTTAAATTATTACTTCACAGTAGGAGTGTTTGAAAATGAAAAAATGGATGTTATCAATTGGACTCACAGCGGGACTCATTTCATTATCCGCTTGTAATAATGCTGGTGGTGCTGATTCAGAAGCCATCGTAGAATCTAAAGCAGGAGATATTACGAAAGAGCAATTCTACGATAAAATGAAGGAACAATACGGTGATCAAGTACTTAGTCAAATGATCGACGAAATGGTGCTTGAAGATAAATATAAAGTAACAGACAAAGAGATTGAAAAAGAAACAGATAAGATCAAAGAAGAGCTTGGTGGCGAGGATGCTTTCAAACAAGCACTTGAGCAAAACGGCTTATCTGACGAAAAACAGCTAAAAGAACGCATCAAGTCTATGCTTCTAAATGAAAAAGCAGCAACAGAAGGTGTTAAGGTTTCTGAAGCTGAAATGAAGAAAACGTTTGAAGAAAAATACAAAACAGAAGTTAAAGCGAGCCACATTCTTGTAGATGATGAGAAGACGGCTAAAGAAGTTCAAAAGAAATTGAACGAAGGCGGAGACTTTGCTAAATTAGCAGAAGAATACTCTAAAGACCCTGGTTCAAAATCAAAAGGTGGAGACCTTGGCTTCTTCGGTAAAGGTGCAATGGTTCCTGAGTTCGATAAAGTTGCTTTTACACTTGAAAAAGGAAAAACAAGTGACTTGGTTAAATCTGATTATGGTTACCACATCATTAAAGTAACGGACAAGCGTGAAAACAAGTTCGAAGACAAGAAAGAACAGATCGAGCAAGAGCTTAAGCAGCAAAAAGCGAAGCCGATTACTGAAATCTTAGAAAGCCTGAAGAAAAAAGCGGATGTTAAAGTAAAAGACAAAGAATTAAAAGAAAAGATGGAAAAGAAAGCGGAACAACCTCAAATGCCACAAATGCCTCAACAATAATGGCATGATATATGAAAACCAGACCCTTGATAGGGTCTGGTTTTTGTTTTGTACTAATGCAGAAGGCTACGGGGCATCACAGTTGGATGCAATAGCCTTCTAAAAAAGACAGAGGGATTCAAGATCACATAAAAAAAACAAATTATCACATAAAAAAGGTGGTCCATCACATAAAAAATAGACGTAATCACATAAAAAAGGCTCATCATCATATAAAATGATGAAATCAGCCGAACCTTTCTACCCCAGAAAGACAAGACAATCAAAAGACCTGCTCTTAGCAGGTCTTTTCCTTAATTCTAAAGACGATTTGAGTCATCATGATAATGATCTTCATCCCCTGCTGCTGCAACTAAATCCTCTGCATCCTCATCTTCAGCGGAAGGTTGAGCTGATTCCTGAGCCTTTGCTCTCTCGATACGTTCCATGTATACTCTGCCTTCTTCTTCAATCACTCTTTGCTCGATCTCTTTATCTTCTTGGAACAAGGTAACGATACGATAACCACTATAGATAATGCCGCAAAGCACAAAATACATCCACCATGGAGTCATAGTAAAGAAGTTGCCCACTCCAGCTGAATATTCTTTTAACACAAAGGCAGCTATGAGTATGGCACCGAAAAATAAAGCAGCGTATCCTTTCATCATTTAACTCCCCCTTATTAGACAAGCTTTTAATCCAGTCTATGAGGGAAAATAAGAAGTTATGTCATGAAAGTGCAGGTTCAGCTTTAGATTCTTTTTCCGTTTTGTTGGACTCCATTTTTTTATCAAACGCACGGAACATCAAGTAATAGAGTCCGGCACTCATCACAGCTAATACAAAAAGAAGATAGAACGTGTTTTCAAAACCAATCCACATCGTTAATGGAATAGAGATCGGTGCGATCGTACGTCCGATTGTAAAGCGCAGACCCGCTGCTGCAAAGTACTGCCCTCTCATGTTTTCCGGTGCTAGTTTAGAAATAAAGCTTTCTTGAATTCCAACTACCATCAGCTCAGCCGTTGTAAAGATGACCATAGCACCAAAAAGGATCCACATCATCGTTGTACTTCCAAACACAAGCATCGACACACCGTATAGAAGTGCAGAAAGAATAAAGACCCTGCCTTCTTTGAATCTATTCATCCACTTAGCCATCCAAACTGTACATAACGCTACCATCAATCCGTTAAGTGAGATCAGATAACCAAAAACCTTTTCACCCGTTAACGAAATGTCCCAGTTCCCAAGTGCAAAAAGCGATTGTTCTGGTACTTTTTCCGTTGTATAAACAGCTAGGAGTAGATCCATCTGCATGAAAGTCTGAGCGACAAGAATACCCGCTAAGATAAATAGCAAGAATAACTTATCACTTGCGATCACTCGATAGTCTTTCAACTGTTCGCCGATCGCCTGGAACCAATTCTTATCAGTCCCTACTTGTTCTAGTACTTCTTTCTTTACCGGAACGGTTTCACGAATATATTTCGCTAACACGACGGCTAACACAACGCTTACGAGTAAACATGCTAGCAATAATTCAAAACGGTAAGAGAAAAAGAAGATACTGCCTAATACAGGACCGAAAACTACCGATATATTGATCGATGTGTAAAACACGGCAAAAACTTCACTTCTATGCTTTTCTTCTACAACGTCTGCGATCATCGCATGACTAGCTGGCCAATATAAAGAACCAAACAACCCTAACGCTGAAAACGCAATAAACGTTAAAATTGGCGAATCCATCCACGGTGAGTTAGCAAGACAGAAAAATATAAACGTTGCTGCCTGACCCCAAGCCGAGATTACCATCATCTTCTTTCGTCCATATTTATCCGCACAATAGCCACCTACAAGGTTTGTGATGACACCGACAACTTGTGACAAAACTAATAAAATACCAGCTGTTGTTTTTCCCATTTCATCTGAAAAGTAAATCGCCATAAACGGGAAGAACATCCAAAACAATAGATTTACAAAAAACTCTCCAATTAAACGAACCTTTAGATTAGCATCCCAATCTTTCCATCTCATGCTGTCCACTTCTTCCTTTTTGTTATTTCCGACACTGTTGATTTATCTGTTCCAACTTTTGAGCAGTCACCTTCATAAGCAAGCTTGTGAATACAGCACTTTTTCCAATGAGAGCATAGAAAAAAGCCTATGAGTATACACAGTCACATGTGCATACCATAAGCTTTTCGTTAAAAAGGCTCGGGATGACACATGGAGAGATTGCTCAAAAGTAGGTAGAATCGCATAGCAAAATAAGCCTTCCCAATTGGGACTAGACGTTATTTAGCTTGCTTTCTTACCTTACCTTGAACAATGCTAACCATGAGTCATTGCCTCCTAAAATTTCGTTTCTTAACTTCCAATTCCAAATTTACCATATCTCCCATTTTTACACAATGGGTTTTTGTTATTTGGTTGGTTGCTTCGTTACTTTGAAAGTAGTTGATTTCCGCTCCAGGTAGCTCGCTTTCCACGGGGCGTGCGGTGAGCCTCCTGCCGCTTTGCGCCATTAGGAGTCTCCACCTGTCTAGTTGCAGTGGCTAGCCCCTCGGGTCAAAAGTTGAACGGTCAATAAGGCAAAGTGCGCCTTCATAGCCCATTCATCTTTTGCTGGTCGGGGCTGAACGAGCCACTTCCACTTTTCAGGCTGACCGCTCGTCCCGTAGGAGTCTCGCCACCTTACGCTTCAATCAACTTATCAATGATGTTATTTAAGTAACAATTCTTTTAAAATAAGACCTTAATTTTTCGCAAATTCCCCCTGGAACAGGGGTTTATATAACGATCGATTTTCTAGAGCGAACTGCTTATCTGTAAATTCTCCAGGCTGTACCTTTTCGAGTGCACGGTCCATCATATTCATTCTAGCATCAAAATTATCGATCATATGAAGGATTTCTGCTTCACGAATCAACGGCGCTTTAGGGCTTCCCCACTCAGGTTTACTGTGATGACTTAAAACAAGATGCTGAAGGACGGTTACTTCTTCTCCTTCGATCTCTAACTCATCTGCCGCCTTACCGATCTCGTTTACCATGATCGTAATGTGACCGAGAAGCTTTCCTTCGAGTGTATAGGACGCAGCGACTGGTCCTGACAACTCGATGACTTTTCCAAGGTCATGCAGGATGATTCCTGAATAAAGAAGATCCGTATCTAGAGATGGATAGAGTTTGCTGAATGCTTTTGCCATATCCAACATGGATACAACATGAAAAGCAAGACCTGAGACAAACTCATGGTGGTTCTTAACCGCAGCAGGGTATTCTAGAAATTCAGCTTGATGTTTCTTTAATAAGTGTCTTGTGATTCGTTGAATATTTGGATTCTTCATCTCAAATATGTATTTGGTAATCGTCTCTACCATCGCGTCTTGGGATAATGGAGCTGTTTCTAGGAAATCACTAACCTTAACACCATCTAGTTCCGTTGCAGGGCGAATGGCTTTAAGCTTCAACTGCATTTTTCCTCTGTAGTTACCCATCTCACCAGCTAATTTTACGATAGCTTGAGCCGCGTACAGCTCTTCATCTTCTGGTGAACTATCCCATAGTTTTGCTTCCACATCACCTGTTTGATCTTGAAGGATCAGCGTCAAGAATGGTTTACCATTACTTGCCGTTCCTTTTACAGATGATTTGATAAGAAAGAAACCATCTACGATCTCTCCTACCTTATAAAACGCAAGTCCTTTTTTCATCTTTCACCCCGCCTTTCTTTGCTTTAGTATAGCATATCCGTCTATTTAACTACTTGTCGTAACACTCTAGTTGTAAAAATTACAACTAGTGAATGATTCTCTTCTACCTTCTTCTTTTAAGATTAGTAATTGGAATTTTAATCTGAAAAGCTACACCTTCTGCTCTATTTTCCGCGACTACTCTTCCTCCATGCAATTCCGCAATTCGTTTTACGATAGCAAGGCCCAGCCCAAACTGACCTTTATTACCTTTACGGAACGGCTGGAAAATCTCTTCTCCAGTTACACCAGTAAGAGATTCTCCATCATTAAACACTTCAATAACAAATTCAGATCCGTTATTAAAAGCTGAGAGTCGAATCGTATTATGTGCATAACGCAGTGCGTTCTGAACTAAATTATCAAGGAGGATACCCCATTGCTCTTTATCGCCGTTCAGATTGTAATGATTACCTGTAATCTCAAAATCTATATCTTCACGCTGATACCTGAAGCGTTCAACAATATCTTCAGCCAGGTCACCAAAGTTAAAGTTCTCTTTTGTTAATACATCAAGTTTTAAAGCATCAAGCTTTGTATAGTACAGCATGTTTTGAACACGTTTTTCCATTCTTTCGGTTTCTTTTAAGATCACGTCCATCATATCTTCCGTTGTATCTTTCGGCATGATGCCATCTTTCACAGACTGTGCATAACTTTTAATCGTCATAATAGGTGTCTTTAATTCATGAGAAGCGTGCTGAATAAACGTTTTTTGTGCATGGTCATGTCTTAACAAGTTTTGACGCATCTCTTCAAACTGCTTGGAAAGAATATAGAATTCATCATCACCCTTCCAATGAAACGGCTCTTGCCAGTTGCGTTTAGCGATCTGTTCGAACCGCTTTCCTAAGATGGTGAGTGGCGATCGTAAATACCGCGCTAACCAAATTGCAGGAATGATTGAGAATATGCCTGTGAACAATAAAATCAGTACGAGTCTTAGCCATAATCTGTTAACCATTTGATCACGATACGTATCCCACATATAGGAGATTAAGTACACCTTTTCGCCTTTTACGTTCGTCTTTGTTGTGATCGCATAAAATAAGGTGGCATCTTCGTACGTTAATTCGTAACGACCTTTATTCTTCTTTTGGTTATATGCTTTTTCAGCCATCTCATAAAGAACTTCTTCAGGTACAGGGTCACCTTGTGAGTTGGCGTACTTGTCAACAATCACAACATGTCCAACATCACGAGCTGCATTCCTTCTCTCAATAAAATCAGTTGGAGATTCCCCTTCTCTAGGAAGCTGATTATTGGGATCCCAGACATTCTGCTGTTCGTTCTCAATGATTTGATACGTTTCTTCAGTCAGCGTATCTTTAATAGAAAGCGGATAGATGATCGCGGTTAAGAGACCGATCGTAAATATCAGCAGACCGAATGAAAGCCATATCCGCTGAGTTAGATTCAAACGTATCATGACGGTATGATCCTATAACCTGCTCCGTAAACGGTCTCTAAGTTCAATCGAGGCATCTTCTTACGAACGCGTCTGATGACATCATCCACGGCACGTTCAGATCCGAAATAATCGTCTCCCCACACATATTCTAGAATCTCTTCTCGCTTACGAGACTTCCCTTTATTCTCAATCAAATAAAGAAGAACATCGATCTCTTTTCCTGTAAGATTAATCATCTCTCCATCACGTGTGATCTTTCTTGAGATCGGATCGATCATATATCCTGTAATTTCAATCGTTTGTGGCAAGCGGTTACCGGTTTCATAGATTCTTGTTAACAGTTTTCTTACGCGAATAACGAGCTCTCTTGGCATGAAAGGCTTGGCTAAATAATCATCACTGCCTAGCTCAAGTCCAATGATTCGATCTAAATCTTGGTCTCGCGCAGAAACAAAAATAACTGGAATGTCTGAAGTTTTTTTGATCTCTTTAATAATTTCATAGCCATCCATACCTGGCAGCATAATATCTAATATCCAAAGGTGCGGTTTGTTTTCTTCCGCACTTTTCAAAGCATCTTCTCCATTATGAAACACCGTAACGCTCCAGCCTTCTTTTTCCATATAGGCTTTTAGCACTTGAGCAAGATCTTGTTCATCCTCGACTAAGTAAATGGAATACTCATTTGACATGAGCCATTCCCCTCCTTTGGTTACATTTCAGCGATAACAGATTGATGTGGCCAATGTATGACAGGGACTGCCGGAACCGTAGATGCAATATGTTGATGACAGGTAAAGAATAACACCTGCCGATCAAACGCCGTTTCTTGTATCAGTTGTAAGGTTCGTTTTGTCCTTACCCCATCAAAGTTAACCGCGATATCGTCCATTAAAATCGGAAAGTCTCTTGGTCCTGCATGATAAGCTACTGCCAATCGGATAGACAAATACACCTGTTCAGCAGTACCTCGACTTAACTCATGCGGATAAAAACCTAAACCATCCCCATTTACAACCATTAATTCATTATTATCTGTGAATGTAATAGATTGATATTCACTTTCTGTTATTTTACTAAAATAAACACTGGAAGTCTCTAAAACCGCTGGCAGCTTTGTTTTTTGATAATCTTCCTTCACTTTTGAAAGTGCATGCTGTGCAAGTCGCAAGCTTGCCCACTTCTTCACAAGCGTGTTCCATTCTTCTTTAAGAATCTCATATCGATGCAGGTTCTCTGAGTAACTGCCATCTTCAAGCAGTTTCGCTAATTCCCAATCCAGTTTTCCTTTTGCTTCTATCTTCTCGTCGTACCCTTTTTGCTTTTCTTGCACCTGTTCTTCCAAATTTGAAATATAATGAAGGGTTGTCTCATAATTCACTGTTACTTTTTCTGCCATTACTACGATTTCATCATTTGAAAATCCTAACGATATAAATTGATTATAAAGCGATTCACGTTCTTCTTTTAGCTTGCCGAACCGTTCATTGTTCTTACCTTTTACATAAAAGTCCGCTTCGTTGCTAACTTTAGCTGCAGCCCATAGACTACGTATCTGAATATTTATAAAAGAAATCTTTTTCTGAAGCTCATTCTTCCGCTCGAGAAGTTCTTTTTTGTTCTGCTGAATGTGCTCTGCTCGCGACTGATTTTTAAGTTGCTTCTCTAATTCAGCATAACAAAAGTTGATCCAGCTTTTCGTATCTTCCTGAAGTTCTATACCTAATGCAAGCGAAAGTGAAGAAGCCTTCTTCTCATAACTGCTTTGTTTAAATTCTATATCCTGCACTTTATTCTCTGCATCATTTCGCTGTCTTAATAACTCTTTAAGCTGAAGCACTCGTTTCATATAACCTGAAACAAAAAGACGATCCAACTTCCCACTGTATCCTTGATCAGACGCCCATCGTTTCGCATGGTCCCAGACAGATGCTTCTTCCACCTCTAAATAATCCAGACGTTTAGCAAGCTGTACATAAATGTTGTTTTCATTAGAAAGTTGTAATGAGAGCTCAAGCCATTGTTTCCTATGAACCTCATCTTCTAACAATCGCTGATGTACGTGTTTTGGCATCTCGTCACCAGACTGATTCCTCTTTAAATACAGAAAACTTAGTACTAGAGCTGTAATCAGTAGCAGCACTCCTCCAAGCATGACAGGAGTATGGTTTGAAACCCAGCCTGACCATAGAAGTAAGAGGGAAGAAAGAATGGGTAATAGTGTTGTGTAAAAAGGCATCTTTCGAGTTTCTTTATGATTGGAATGCTGATACTTTGCATATTCTTCTTCAGAAAGAAGGTTCTTTTTTTGTTTTGCTTCTTCCGTTTCTAACCGCTCCAACTTCACTCTAGAATCCTCGAGCTCGTCTTCTAACCTACTTTTCTTATCTTGAATCTGCTCATTTTGCCTGATTAAATCTTCTAGAAAATGAAGCGATGATAAAGACAGTGAAAGTTCCATAAGTTCTTTTTCAGACCACGCTTCACCGATCTCATCAAAAAGTCCTCTTTCTTCTTTTCTTAACGAATGAATGTGGCGTTGTAGCTCATGAATTTGGTTGAAGCGATGTTCATATTCAGGAAGTAAGTTAAACAAACGTTTAATCTCTGTTTCATACCGTATGATATTTTCATTATTTATGATGGATCCGAGCTCAGCTTCAGCGTCTCCAATACGGCTATTATCGTAAGTTAAGTCACTTTTCAAGCGTGACAATTCTTTTCGTAACTCCTCATATTGTTGAAGACCGTTCTCTGGAAAAGAATATGATTCAGAATCAAAAGAGCGAATCTCGACATCAAGCTGCTTGTACCTTTGTAATACCGGCTTTAATTCGAGCAGCCTCTTGTTTGAGAGAAGTTCGGTTTGAATCTCTGTTAGTTTTTGTTTAATTACTTCTAAATCCTTTTCATGGCTATCTTTCTCGTTCGTTAACGCTTGATAACTTTCATTTTTTTCTTTTAAGAGTTGCAGGGATTTTGCTGAAGATGATAGCTGTTCTAATCTTTCATTAATGATTGGTTTTTTACCTGCCTTTTTAAATAAAAGGGCTTGTTTCTTTTCAAAGCTCTGTTCGATGTCAAGTAAATCACGGTCACCTGAGATCGCGGTGCTTAATAAAAAGTTGCCAAGTTCTTCCGATGATAACTTGTCTAATTTTTGTAATCCATCCAGACCAAAGCAAAAAGCACCCGTATACAAAGATTGTTCCATTCCGTCCAACAACTGCAGCAAAAATGCCTCTTCTTTCTGTTGCCCACTTTCATCATAAATCCTGAGATCACCAGTTACAGTTGAACGGGCAACTCTCTCAATCGTCCATGTTCCGTGTACCTGATGATGAATGGTAATCTTACCACCCATTCTGTTTCCGTCTTTCGGTTCATAGCGGCGATGGTTTTGACTTTTTGTCGGAAAACCGTAGAACATACATTTAATAAAGTCCATGAGAGTTGTTTTTCCGGCTTCGTTTTCTCCGTAAAGAATCTGCAGCCCTTTATCTTCGAAGGAAATTTTACAATCCTTTAATCCACCGAAATGATAGATATGTAGGGTAACAAGTTTCATTTTTTCACCTACCCGTTTTTATGAAGTTCAGATAATAACAATTGTTCTGCTTGTTGTTTGATATCTTCCCAATCTTGTTCATTCAACTCTAAGTATTTTCTAGCTGTTCTGTGTGTCGATAACTCTGAGATCGCTAATTGTAATTCTGTATCATCCTCTAAAACACTCTGTAGATCTTGAAAAAAGCCTGACTGTTTCATGGATTGTTCCTCTTGAAGAGATGGACTTGTTACATTCTTGATCGCAACAACATGCACAAAAGAAGAGTCATAATCTTCTTCGCGCAAGATTTCTTCTAGGTCTTCTATGAATGTTCCATCCAAAAGGTCAAGATAAAGCTGTGTTCGACCCGTCAACTTTAAGACGAGGAGTACACCTTTATTTTGTTGCAGAAACGTGCTGATCTTTTTTTCACACAAAAGGATCACTTCTTGCAGATTATCGACCTCTGTTAAATCAACTCGGCATTCCTGCCAATCGATTTCAGACGTGGAGTAAAACTGACTTTTTACTTCATTATGGTTTAATGTAACGATGTAACCACCTTTTTCACCTAGTTCTCCACTATGTCTGCCTTGTATATTCCCTGAATAACGAACAGGCGGTTCTAGATTTAGATCAGTTCGTTTATGAATGTGGCCGAGCGCCCAATAATCGTAGCCTTTCTTTAAAAGCTCTGTTAGTAAAAATGGTGCGTATCTGCTATGTCCGCTATAACCATCTGCCTGTCCATGCAAAATACCGATATGATACAGATCATCTCTTTTTTCGGGATAGTGTAATGTTCGATCATCTGTGACTGCTGCGGTTTCATAACTGAATCCGTGCAGAGCTGCTAGTACTATTCCCTGTTTTTCAAAGTGGAGAGTTTTAATGTGAGTGCCATCAAAAAAGTGCACATTGCTTGGCCATTCAAGATCTACCCATTGTCCATCTAACGGATCATGATTGCCATGAACAACATATACGTTTATGTTGTGGCTGTTCAATATCGTAAAACAATTTTTCAAAAACGACTGAGCTTTTAAACTTCGGTTCCCACTGTCATAAAGGTCACCTGCAATTATTATAAAATCTACGTCTTCTGAAATCGCCAGATCGATAAGCCGTTTAAAGGATACGAACGTGCTATCAAAAAGTCGCTGAAAAAGCCCCTCTGGCAACGAGGAAAGTCCTTTGAACGGACTATCTAGATGAAGATCTGCACAATGTAAAAACTTTATCATTTCACTCATCCTCTTTTTCTACCATTCTTCCCTTCATTTTAACATATATACGAAAGCACGTTCGCTTGTGAATGTATAAAAAAAGAGAGCACGAGACTCTCTTTTTAAGTGTTAAACGTCGGTTGTATTTTTCTTCTCCTGCTTAGATAAGAGGAGGGCTTGCTTAAACAATTTCAAGGAAGGTGCGTTTCCGTACATTAATACACCACCGCGATATACACGAGCACCGATGATAGCAAACAAGAAGATAGCTCCGACTAGGACGCTGATTCCCAGTGCTACTTCCCAAACCGGTAATGAAAGCATCCCTACACGAAGCAGCATGAGCATCGGTGTGAAAAGCGGGAAGTAGGATGCAGCAGCAACGAAACCAGACTCTGGATTTTCTCTGCCAAACATGGCGATCATGAATGCCGCCACGATTACGATCACTACAGGTGTCATCAAATTATTTACTTCTTCAACTCTGCTGATCAATGAACCTAGCATCGCAAAGAGAGTTGAGTAGAGAAAGAATCCTAAAATGAAAAACACAAGAGCATAGATGATTAATGACGTTGGAATCTCATTCAGCTTTAGTTCATTTATGATACTTTCACTTCCGCTAAGCTGTCCGTTTAATTTCACTGCCAGATACCCTCCAGCAACAAACAATGCTAATTGAGTTAATGCTACGAGTACGATACCAAAGATTTTTCCAAACATTTGTGTTACAGGCGATACAGAAGAAATCAGGATTTCCATAACACGTGAAGATTTTTCTGTTGCCACCTCTACCGCGATCATACTTCCATACATCATGACGGCCATGTACATGAAAAATAGAACCACGTAGACTAAGATGTATACTTGTGCTGCTTCTTCCTCACTTTTCGCTGAATCAGACAATGACTCTTTAGCAAAAGAAACCGGTGAATAAATAGCAGCGAGCTGTTCTTGGTTTAATCCGATGGACTCAGCGGCTGATTTGTTTTTAATCTGCTGCAGCGCTAACTCTACATCTGCGATCAAGCTCTGTTGTGTTACATCTTCTGCTTTATATGTTCCTGATATGATACCTGAAGCATCCCTATCGAGAATTAAAATCCCTTCGATCTTACCATCAAGGACGGCTTTTTCTGCTTCACTCTCTGATTTTGTGAACGCTTCGGCTTTCACATCATCACTCGTTTGCTTAAGCTGTGTTTGAAGAGCTGGGAGCGTGTCTCCTGTTCGGTCGATAACGCCAATTTTAGAAGCCTCATCTTCACCAAACATTTTTGTGATCTCGTTCATATTCGTTATGACAAATAACAAACCGATTGTAATAAGTGTTGTGATCAGAAATGGTTTTGATTTTATTTTAGATCGGTATGTATGCATCATTACAGTCATAAATTTACTCATGAACAACACCTACTTTCTCGATGAAGATATCATTTAATGAAGGTTCCTCAAGTTCAAATTTTCTTACAAATCCTTTTGATTGGATAGCTTGGAATAAATCCTTTGCTACTTCTTCTCGTTCAACTTGAAGAATGATTCCGTCTCCTGTTGTACGATGCTTAATAACTCCAGCCGTATCTTTCAAGTAAGTTAGATCAAAGTCTGCTTTAACAGATACGTTCTTTTTCCCAAAAGATCGTTTTATTTCTTTTAGATTTCCTTGAACAACTGACTTTCCTCTATGCATGATACAGAGATGCTGACATAGTTCTTCTACATGCTCCATTCGATGAGAGGAGAACACGATCGTCGTTCCTTCTTTTTTCAGCCCATGAACAGCACTCTTTAGAAGCTCAACGTTCACAGGGTCTAGTCCGCTAAACGGTTCATCTAAGATCAAAAGTTCCGGACGATGAAGAACAGCCGCGATGAACTGAATTTTTTGCTGATTTCCTTTTGACAACGCTTCTACCTTCTTATTCAAATACTCTTCAGCACCAAAACGCTTCAACCACTTATTCGTCTGTTCTTGGATTTGTGATCGCGTCATGCCGCGCAACTGACCAAGATAGATCAACTGCTCTCTAACTGTCAGTTTTGGATACAATCCTCTTTCTTCGGGTAGATACCCTATAAGATCACTTGTCTCATAAGAGATTTCTTTATCGTTCCAAGTGATTCTTCCTTGTGATGGTGTTAATAATCCTAAGATCATTCGAAACGTCGTCGTTTTCCCCGCACCATTCGCACCTAACAAACCAAAAATCTCACCTCTAGGAATCTGTAAGTTAATTCCGTCAACGGCTGTAAAACTGCCAAACTGTTTCCTCACTTCGTTAATGGTCAACATGACTATATCCCTCCCGCTGTAAAATATACCATATATTTCTATTACGCAGGGCAAGACAGTATGTTTCATATAAATTCTTAATTTTAAGGCAGGAAAAATTCGTCGAATGTTGAAATCAAATTTAGATACGAAAGGAGTTCGATCATCATGAATACATACGCACTAACTGCATACGAAAGTAATGGTGAAAAAATATTGGATGAAACAATTACTGCACAGAGCGACTCTGAAGCAAAAGAGCAAGGAGAAGCCCGTTTGGCTGAACTGAACATGCAAGAAAAAACGCATCGTCTGACTTCACCAAAGGGACAGTTGCTTCTTTTTCATCGCTAATGAAACTCATGGAAACGAGGGAGAAAACAGTGAGTGAAGTGATTCTACGAGAAGCTCGATACGATGACAGTTACGAACTTTCTTATTTAATGGGAGAGCTCGGTTATCCAACCAAGCCCGAAGAGATGACAGAGCGATTAGAAACGCTGCTCCCTAATTCGGCTTATGCTTGTTTTGTGGCTTGTGTAAAAGACCAAGTGATTGGGATGATCGGCCTTGCAAAAGGTATATATTTTGAAAAAAACGGCTGCTATGCACGTATAACTGCTCTAGTGGTAAGTGAAGAATTCAGAGGAAACGGCATCGGCAAGGAGCTTGTTCGTTATGGGGAAGAATGGGCAAAAGAACAAGGCTGTACGGCGATCTTGCTGAATAGTGGAAAACAAAGAACGGATACGCATGAGTTCTATCGCAGTTTAGACTATGATGATACGGGGTTGCGATTCATAAAGGTGATGCTTTAATAATCAGCTGCTTAACAATGTATAAGTTGTTCATTCAGAA
Organism: Fictibacillus nanhaiensis; assembly: GCF_049537595.1. GTDB lineage: Bacteria > Bacillota > Bacilli > Bacillales > Fictibacillaceae > Fictibacillus > Fictibacillus nanhaiensis_F. Next base: position 94,952 of record NZ_JBMULM010000002.1, on the reverse strand, counting down.
GCAAGAAGGTCGAGGAAGTGAAATTTTTGAGGAGCATAGTGTAGTCCTCCTACATGAGCACCGAGAAAACAAAATTGACGAAGAGATTCGCCGCTAATCAATGAACGTAGAAAAACCGGATGCTGGATCTAGCACCCGGTTTTTCTTATTCGTCCGTTCGATTTTTGACCCCGTTATATCTTGTTGTCTATTTTAAGTTAACCCATACACTCTTAACTTCTGTGTAGTTGTTTAATGCATAAGATCCCATTTCACGTCCGATACCTGATTGCTTGTATCCGCCGAATGGTGAAGCAGCATCAAACGCATTATAGCAGTTCACCCATACCGTACCAGCACGAAGCTTGTTCGAAACGTAATGAGCCGTTTTAAGATTCTCAGTCCATAGTCCTGCAGCAAGACCGTACTCAGAATCGTTTGCGCGTGAAATCACATCATCCAAGTCTTCAAACGGCATTGCAGCCACAACTGGTCCGAAGATTTCTTCTTTCGCGATCGTCATCTTATCATCAACATCAGCGAAGATTGTCGGCTCAACAAAGTATCCTTTGTCAAAAGGTGTTGTTCCTCCTGTTAACAATTCTGCACCTTCATCTTGTCCTTTTTGAATATATCCAAGAACGCGGTTATGCTGTTCTTGAGATACGAGCGGCCCCATCGTTGTATCTGGATCTAATCCAGGACCTTGCTTGATTTTCTTCGCATGAGACACAAGGTCTGCTACGACATTATCAAATGATTTCTTTTGAATATATAAACGCGATCCCGCACAGCAAACTTGTCCTTGATTGAACATGATTCCGCTTAAGGCACCAGGAACTGCACGGCTCATGTCAGCATCAGGCAAGATGATATTTGGTGATTTACCACCAAGCTCAAGCGTTACACGCTTCAAAGAATTAGACGCATTACGCATGATCAGCTTTCCAACTTCAGTGGAACCTGTAAATGCAATCTTGTCCACGTTTGGATGATCAACTAGCGCTGCACCTGTTTCACCAGCACCCGTTACAACGTTTAACACACCTTCTGGGAACCCAGCTTCATGTGCTAATTTTGCCAAGTAGAGTGCTGAAAGAGGTGTTTGCTCAGCCGGCTTAAGTACGACTGTACATCCCGTCGCAAGTGCTGCACCAAGCTTCCAAGCAGCCATTAATAATGGGAAATTCCAAGGAATGATCTGTCCAACTACACCAAGCGCTTCATGACGCGTATAGTTGAAGAAGCTTCCTGCTACAGGAATCGTCTGCCCCACGATTTTCGTTGACCAACCAGCATAATAGCGGAAATGTTCGATCGCGAGCGGAACATCTGCATTCATCGTTTCGCGGATCGGCTTCCCGTTATCCAATGTATCAAGCTGTGCTAATTCTTCTTTATTCTCTTCCATCAATTCTGCTAATTTGTAGATCAAGTAACTTCGCTTTGAAGCAGGCATCTTTGACCAATAACCTGTTTCAAAAGCAGCTCTTGCCGCTTTTACCGCCTTGTCGATATCTTCAGTTCCACCTTCAGATACAACGGCTAATACTTCTCCAGTTGAAGGGTTTAACGTTTCAAATGTTTTTCCGCTAGCTGAGCTGACCCATTCCCCATTGATAAAATGCTTTTTCGTTCCGTTAAGAAACTCGGCCACCTTTGGTTTTAATTGAAGGTCTAAAGTTTTTTCCATTTGAATCCTCCCTTTGCATTGTGGTTCTTACATAAATATTATTCGTCACGATTCATGTAAACCCTTTCATTTTCTACATTTGTAACAAAACTGAAACGTTTTTTACGAATTTCGACGGTAGATGTCGAAAGAACTCTATTTGTATGTAATCCCTAAGGATAGGCCATCAGGATTTAGGAATCGCTCACAAATCTCAGAAATCGCTCACAAATCTCAGGAATCGCTCATAAATCTCTAGAATCGCTCATGAATTTCCATAAATGTCCCTCACCTCTTTTACCTACACACAAAAAGACTCTTCTCAGACAAAATGTCTAAAAAGAGTCCTCTTTTTCAACAACTAACTATCGTTTCAACGTCTGGAAGCGCATCTGCTTGCGGAACACTTCTTTTATCATGTACGGAACGCCTAGCTGGTCGTTTGTACGCGTAATCCACTTTGCTTTTCTCTTTACTTCATCAGGTGCGTTCGCCATCGCTACACCTAGACCTGCAAATTCAATCATATCTAGATCGTTATAGGAATCCCCGATTGCTACCATCTCATTTGGAGCGATCCCGAGTTTCTCACCAAGGTACCTTAACGCATTTCCTTTTGTTACTTTTTTAGCTGTGATCTCTAACTGACATTTTGCCGATGAAGAATACTCAAAGTCTGGCATGTGTTCTTCTAGGTACTTCATTGCAGAGTCGCATTCTTTCTCATCAAAGAACTGAACATCCATCTTTGGCGGTGCCACTTCTTGTGAGAGAACATAGTCTCCAAGATTTTCTGTAAAAGATACAGGGTAGAACAGCGGATCACCCGTGCTTAACGTTAATTTCGCAACGAGCTGACTTTTTTGCTTGAGTTGATTTCCTACGGAGAAGCGCTCATGGACGACACGCATGTGGCATTCGTAATTTCCAAGCACTTCTACCAATCTATAAGTATCCTCGACCGATAACCTTTTCTCTTGAAGAGGTTCATCAAGAGATGAAGCAATGAATCCACCATTATGACTGATCAAATAACTGTCGATCTTTAACGCTTTTGCGATCTTTTGTGTAGATGGAAAACTCCTGCCCGAAGCGAGTGTGACATAGACCCCTTTTTGCTGCACATAATCAATGGCTTCTTTCGTTTCTTTATCGATACGGAAATTGCTTCGCAGTAGGGTTCCGTCGATGTCAATCGCTAGTAAACGGTATACCATGATGCGCTCCCCCCATTTCGCGAAAATATAGTATAAGAACTCGTGTTAAGTTTATGACCTTGAAACATGCTTTAGAACGCGGACAAACCTAAGAAATATTAGGCAAAAGAAAAACCCCTGCTACAAAAGTAACAGGGGGTTAGATCAGCACATTGTTATTGCTGTTGTCCGTCTTCTTCAACCATTGGTCCATAAAGCTCTTCCAGTGGCTTTGTGATCACTTTGTTTAGATCATTGATGATCATGCTCATGCGTTGCTCTGCTGCCATAAGCTTTGAGATCGTTTCGTTCTGCTGTACATCAGCAAAAAGCTTTTGAGCTTCTTCGATCTCTTCAGGAGTCACTTCTTGGCCGTTCATTTGTTTTTGTTGAAGATTTACTTGAATATCACGGAATTTACCGAAAAGTTCTTTCGTTTCCGGATTGTTATTTACTTCATCATAGCTTTGTTTTAAAGCTGTAAAGTCCTCACTATTGCGCAATGCTTTTTCTAAGTCGTAAGCAACATCGTATACGTTTGACATTGGTAAAATACCTCCTATTGATTAACTACGGTACCCACTATAACAGACTCTACAAAAATAGTACAAGGATACCTTGAAGTACACCGATAATTCCACCTAACAATGCTCCTAGCCATGTTATCATCTTAAGTTCACTTTTTGCGATTGATATGATGATTTCCTCTAGACGCTCTAGAGAAAAGGCTTCAACTTGTTCTTCAACAATTTTCGCAAGATGCATCTTTTCAAGCAGCATTTCTAATCGATCGACAAATAGGTCTAGACCTGCAGATACTGCTTTTGGTGTTAGGTCATCAATAATCCAACTCTCAACTGAACTCGCTAATGAAGAAACAGGTGTGTTTAAATATTCTTCGATGGGAAGTCTAGCTGTAATTTCTTTTGCTAAACCTGTCGTAAACTCAGGCAGCTTCAGTAGCCCCAGTGCCTCTTCCGTTCGTTTTTCCATAAAGTTTCGGTATTCTTGCTGAAGAAGGTTCAACAAGGTATCACGTGTATTTTCATGTTTCATGAACTTGATCAGTTCTGGTTGTACTTTGTCTGCAATGCTAACATTACCAAAGAACATAGATACCATATTTACGAGCATTCCTTTATCCATTAGAAAGGCATCAATGCCACTTGCAAGAGATTTTCGGCCTTCCTCACTTTCTAAATAAGTAACCCCTTTGTTCAAGAGCCAATCTACAACTTCTGGTAACTTTTCTTCCCCTCTGGCAACAAATTTTTCTGGCAGAACATCTTTCATTTCCTTACCGTTTGATTCCTGAAGCATTCTATTCATTCGAGAACTCAGCCATGTTTCGGTTGTTGTTTGGATTCTGTTCTGAACATCATCCACACCGAAATCTTGTTTAAGCAAATCACTGATCGTCATATCACTCTTTAAGAAGCGTTTCACTTCTACTTGAACGAGTTCAGTCATCTCTTTACGAAATTCGTTATCGTTAATTTTCGCTTGTACACCTTCTGCGGTAAGAAGATGCTTGGTTACGGTCTCACCCAGCTGCACGGCGAGTTGTTTTCTACGCTTCGGTATGAGTCCAGGTGTAAATGGAACTCGATATTTACCAATATATAATGTAGTAAACGGTCTAAATAACATTCGAATTGCAATGGAGTTTGTTAGACCACCAATAAACGCACCGACGATCGCCATGATAGAAATTGAAATCCATATATCCATATTTTTATCTCCATTACTCTAGATTCTATTTTCCTAGTAAATGTGGATTGTGATTGTGCTAGCTAGTTTTGCTCCCCTTTTGGAAGGATATCCACATAATGAAAACGATCTTCATTACTGAACATATCTTTTACCATTCGCGTCTCACCTAACGTATACGTAACAGGAAAGGAAAAGTTCGGTCCATCAAAAACAAATGTATGAAATTCTCCGTTCTCCCCACATATATCATGTTTCTTCGGATAGTCTTCTATAAACTGCTCGTCTATGACACGGCCAGTAAAAGAGGAATCTATTTTTAATGTATCTGAGCAGCACACAACAGTCTTAAACCCTTCACTCAGAAACTCCTCAATAATTTGCTCAGAACTCTCACCCCATATTGGAAAAATTGGCGCGATTCCTGTACCTTCTAACATGTTTTCGCGGTACTTTTTTACATCTTCTAAAAAAATATCCCCAAACATGATGTGCTGTATACCATCAGCTTTAATGTCGTCAACAGCTTTTTCCATTCTTTGTCGGTACATATCGTTTGAACAATCTTTAGGGATCCAAACCGCTCGGAGAGGTAAACCAAGTGATTTTGCCTGCATTTCTAAAAGTTCATTTCGTACGCCATGCATGGTTGTCCGATCGTAGTCTTCTGTTAACGTTGTTAGTAAGGAGTCAATCTCCCATTCTGCTGACTTCTGCAGTCGATACAGAGCTAATATAGAATCTTTTCCACCACTGAATGAAACAACAATTTTATTCTTCATCTAGAACCCTCCCTTTAAAAAGATTTAGGAGGCAATACAAATTCATAGCCTTCTAGTTTTAATTCAGAAATCAATTCATCTAAAATTTCTACGGTTTGCTTTAATTCATGGAGAAGAATAACAGAGCCATCCTCAGCATGATTCAAGATGTTATGAACAATGTGTAAGGGATCTTTTTTGTGTTCCCAATCAAGACCCGCCACTTCCCATAAAAAAGGAACCACATTGAGCTTCTTTAGAACATCCAACGTATCTTCATTAAACTGTCCATAAGGCGGACGAAAATATTTCACTTCTTGACCTGTGAGAGATTCCAGCTGTTTCATATTCGTAGAAATATCATGAAGCTGGTCACGATAAGAAAGTCTCGTTAAAACGCGATGGCGCAATGAATGTCCACCGATCATATGTCCTTCTTCAATCACTTGTTTCCAAGGACGTTTTACATGCAACAACTTTGATTGCCAAAAGAATAATGCTTTAACTCCATGTTTCTTTAGGATATCTAGCAGTTCAACCAAAACAGAGGATGGCCCATCATCAAATGTAAGAATCAATGACTTTGATCCTTTAGGTGAATCCTGCTTGTCCCAATTTTTTTTATTCGTCCAAATCTCTTTATTCTCCCAGTCGTACACGACCGTTGCAGAAGTTACTCAAGGACACGTTTTCATAGTGTCTCCTCCTTCTTGGGAATCTGTTAGTTTAGTTAACCACTTAACATTGCTATAATAATAGCAAGCTTTTTCTTGAAAGGATATGAAAAAGGATGCTCGATAAGCTAAAGAAGCACTATAAGAATTCTATGACTACAGACCTCTCACAGCAGTTTGGCTATTACTGGTTCCTTTCAGATGACAGCGAACCGTTCGGTATCTCAAAACCTGCTGTTTCAGAATCAGAACTAACATTACTTCGATCCATGTTTAACACATATGAAAATGATCATTCATCAAATGTTTTTTCAGCACAGCAGTTAAAATGGAGAGCACTTCTTTTTGACGAAAAAGCTACAACAGAAGAAGGCTTCTATCGATTTGTACACTTTTTTAGCAAGCAGCCAATCACGGATCATGCTTCATTTTCAGAAGCAGTAAATGGACTTTTTCCTGAGGATGCAGTTCTCCTTCTTAACAAAGATCTTAAGAGTGGCGTGATTATTGAAACATCCAAACAGGAGTTTAGTGAAACACCTTATGAAGCGTTAAAAGATATGCTCTCTACAGATTTTTATTTAGATATTTCTATATATATCGGGTGCTATAACAATCAACTTCGTCGCGCAAAAGAAACGTATACAAGAGAACAGCAACAATTTTTAGACGTGCGGAATTGTTTGATGCCGAAATCCGTATATACAGTAGCTGACATCGTTCCGTATATCCTCCTTCAGTCTGCCAGTCCGATGGCCGATCAAACATTAACATCACTAGTAGAAGAGTGGCTAGAAGAAGATGAGGAAACGCTAAAAAGCATCAAAGTTTTTGTTGAATGCAACCTTAACGTTTCGTTAGCAGCGAAGCAATTATATATTCACCGAAACAGCCTTCAATATCGTGTGGAAAAGTTTTATGACAAAACAGGCATTGATGTTAAGCAATTGAAGAATGCACTCACCGTGTACTTGGCCATTCTTCTTATTGAACAGAAAGTTCCTCGTTAACTTCAACCATCCTCTTTGTGCACATTGCATAAAGAGGTTTTTTTATTTTAGGCATGTCGTCCATTTACGTTGTACGATATGAAAGCGTAAACTTAAAACATTAAGAAAACGTTTACATCGGAAGGGGAATTATAAAACATGGCAGGTATTAAGTTAAATAACATCGTAAAAAGATATGATAATAAAGTAACAGCTGTACATGATTTCAACCTTGATATTTCGGATAAAGAATTCATCGTATTCGTAGGACCATCTGGTTGCGGTAAATCAACAACGCTTCGTATGATCGCTGGTCTAGAAGAAATTTCTGAAGGTGATCTTATCATCGATGAGCGCGTTGTAAACGATGTTGCTCCAAAAGATCGTGACATCGCGATGGTTTTCCAAAACTATGCCCTGTATCCTCACATGAACGTTTATGACAACATGGCATTCGGTCTTAAACTAAGAAAGTTCAGCAAAGAAGAAATTGAAAAGCGTGTTAAAGAAGCAGCACGTATTCTTGGTCTTGAGCAATATTTAGATCGTAAACCAAAAGCGCTTTCAGGTGGTCAGCGTCAGCGTGTTGCACTAGGACGTGCGATCGTTCGTGATGCAAAAGTATTCTTGATGGATGAGCCGTTATCCAACCTTGATGCAAAACTTCGTGTTCAGATGCGTGCAGAGATCACAAAGCTTCACCAACGTCTGCAAACGACTACAATCTACGTAACGCATGACCAAACAGAAGCGATGACGATGGCAACTCGTATCGTTGTTATGAAAGACGGACGCATCCAGCAAGTTGGATCTCCGAAAGAAGTATACGATACGCCTGAGAACGTCTTCGTTGGTGGATTTATCGGAAGCCCGGCAATGAACTTCTTGAATGGTACGCTTGAAGACGGATTCTTCAAAGTCGGTGACACCAAGATTGCAGTTCCTGGCGGAAAGATGAAGATTTTACAAGAAAAAGGCTACAACAACAAAGATGTTGTTCTAGGTATCCGTCCAGAAGATATTCATGATGAGCCTGTATTCTTAGAGTCATCTTCAAACACGAAGATCGAAGCGAAGATCGACGTTGCTGAACTGATGGGTGCTGAAACGTTCTTGTACTCTACAGTTAGCGGACAAGATTTCATCGCACGCGTAGATTCTCGTACAGACATTCGCAACGGTCAGGACATTTCCTTAGCGTTTGACATGAACAAAGCACATTTCTTTGATAAAGAAACAGAACTGCGTATTCGTTAATTCATATGTTATAAAAGCTCTGCTTAATCTTAATCAAGATTAAGCAGAGCTTTTTATTGTCCATTATACGACTAGCAAGTACCAAAATATGTTTTTTATGTGATACATTCATATTTTTATATGATAACTCTTAATTTTTATATGATAGGACTCTAAAATTATGTGTTCCTGCCTCCTTTTTATGTGATAATGTATCCCCCAAAAAAAATCCCCTGTTATTTTTTTCTTTATCGGGGAAAATGTTTAATGATTGACGAATTCGCCATTCGTTTATACAATAAATTCTATAAAATTTGTCGGGATTATCCTGACGAGGAGGACTTCATTTGAAAAACACACTTAAATTCCTGTCAGCTCTCGCTCTTTCTGTCATTCTGTTGTCAGCATGCGGAAATTCTGACGAGTCAAAATCAGGTTCGAACACTGATAAAAAAGTACTTACAGTTGGTACTGAAGCTACATATCCACCTTTCTCATACCGTGATAAAAAGACAAACGAGATCACAGGTTATGATGTAGAAGTAGCTAAAGAAGTTGCCAAGCGTCTTGATATGGAGCCAAAGTTCGTGGCAACTGAATGGAAGAACATGTTTACGTCTCTAGACTCTAAACGATTTGATCTAGTAGCCAATCAAGTAACTATAACAGACGAGAGAAAAGCTAAATATGACTTCTCTACTCCATATACCGTTTCTGGTGGACAAGTTATCGTAAACAAAGACAACAAAGATATTAAAGGAATTGAAGATTTAAAAGGCAAAGTAGTCGGAACCACACAAGGAAGTAACTACGCTGCTGAAGCCGAAAAAGCTGGAGCAAAAACAAAATTTTATAAAGGTGCTGCACAAGTATTAACAGATTTAGATGTTAACCGTGTAGATGCTGCAATGAACGATCAGCTTTTCATCCTGACAGAGTTAAAGAAAACAGATTATAACGTTAAAGCGGTTGGCGAACCTTTTAACGAAAATGAAATGGCATTTGCATTCCGAAAAGATGATAAGAATCTCATTAAAGATGTAAACAAAGCGCTTGAAGAAATGAAGAAAGACGGCACACTGAAAAAGCTCTCCGAAAAATATTTTGGAGAAGATGTAAGTGAATAATTTATCAGAAATTCTGATCAACTCCCTCCCCTATTTATTGGAGGGAGCTGTTTTTACTATCGTTATAAGCCTTGTATCGATTTTCGGAGCGCTAATTTTCGGATTGGTTGTTGCTTTATGCAGGATGTCATCGAATAAATTCTTGTCAGGGATTGCTAAGGGGTATATTTCTTTCTTTAGAGGAACGCCATTATTAATTCAATTATTGATTCTTTATAACGGTTTCACGTTTATTTATGTACCAGAAGGATGGCAGGCTGCGCTCGCTGGACTCATACTTCATTTTAGTGCCTACATTGCCGAATCCTATCGGGGAGCTATTCAGTCGATCGAAAAAGGACAATGGGAAGCCGCTTTTTCACTTGGGATGAACAGATATCTTACGTATAAAGAAGTAATTCTCCCACAAGCATGGAGAATTTCGATTCCATCCGTTTGGAATTCATTGATCGATATCGTTAAAGCTTCTTCACTAGCATCAGTAATTACAGTACCAGAGCTTACTTTGATGGCAGATCAGATCAGCGCATCACAATTGATCGTTTTACCTGTTCTATTAGAAGCTGCAGTCCTTTATTGGATTTTAACTTCCCTATTGGACGGTCTTCGAGTACTGCTTGAAAGAAGAATCAGAATCAGCCAATAATCCCTTCATGTCTCTTTTAGATATGAAGGTTTTTTTTCTATTCCCACTCACCTATAAAAAAAAGCACTTCTTGATGACAAGCATCACAATAAAATACATGCGGGCATTGGCTTTCTGCAAAATTACTCGGATAGCCATCCTCTAGCTTCAGTTCATCTACTTCCATGTAGGGACTGTAATCATCGAAAAAGTCACTCACTCTTCCTTGATCTTGAACCGCCCTTCCGCATTCTGGACAACGGACGTTTATGGTTTGAAAGTTATTACAGATCGGACACATCGCCATCACTATCATCTCCAGTTTGATTTAAAAAAAGGGTGGATTCCTCCACCCCCTTTACTTCAGCTATGAAGTAAGTTAGCGATTACCGCCACTTAACTGTTGCTGACCCATTGCGACTAAACGTTTTGTCATTTCCCCACCAACCGAGCCATTCGCACGAGCAGTTGTATCTGGGCCAAGTGTAACACCGAACTCAGATGCGATCTCATATTTCATTTGATCAATTGCTTGCTGTGCTCCTGGGACAACCAATTTGTTTCTTCTTGCCATGTGTTTCACCCCCTTGCTCTTATTGTGTATCCCACCAGTTTCTCTATTCGCACCCAACACTGGCAATATATAGCGTTCTTCCCACTACAAATCGGTTGATGTATTCAAAAAGGTTGTCTAGTTGGTTTATACTGAATGATAGTAAGAAAAAAATTGTGTGATGATTATGAAAAAGTTGGTGAAAGAAAATGTCAAATGAATATGCAGTAGAGATGTTCAGAAAAACCATACCTCTGTTTCAAGCATTAGGTGATCCAGTCAGACAAGACCTTGTTCTGCTTTTAGCGGAGACAGATAAAATGAATGTAACGGATATTGCTAGTCAATCTCCAATGTCACGGCCAACAGTCTCCCATCACTTAAAAATTTTACGAGAAGCTGGAATTGTTGGGACGGAGAAAAAAGGGAAAGAGATCTTTTATTTCTTAACGCTTGATCAAACCGTTGTTCAGCTCAAACAGCTCATTCACATTATTGAAGAGGAATGTATTTTGTAGTTTTTTTGTTATATACGCTGCTGTTCTTGAAAGTAGTTGATTTCCGCTTCAGGTTGCTCGCTTTCCATGGGGCGAACGGTGAGCCCATAGGAGTCGGCAACCTTCCGCTCCAATCAACTTGCAAAAGAAGTGAAAAAGAAAACAACTAAAAATTTTTAGTAACAGTCTATTTCGAAAGGCTAATAAAAAAATGCGATTCAGCAGGTTGTGAATGCTGAATCGCTTTTGTTTTACCAACGCTGTTTTCTAAAAGATTGTTGCCATTAAGTATTTTTATTCCCTTCTTTGACTTTTGATTGTAGTGGAAGGTGCGAGACTCTCGGCTAGGACAGGCTGGCAGTCCGAAAAGTGAAAGTGGCTCGTTCAGCCCCGACAAGCAAAAGGTGAATGGACCAGGAAGGCGCACTTTGCTCATCACGGGCCATTTAGCTTTTGACCTCTAGGGCTAGCCACTGCAACTAGACAGATGAGACACTTAAAAGTAAAACGTACGAATGTGGCTCACCGTTCGCCCCGTGGAAAGCGAGCATACGTAACGTAAATCAACTACTTCAAAAACAACTCTGCAAAACGAAAACAGCTCTTATTTTTTCCGAAGCTGTTTGATGCCTGAACGTATTAGTTCCGCTCTCCCTTTGCTGTTTGAAAAATAAGCTTTTATCAATGTTCTTATGTTTGAGTACTTATTTTCATACGGGTACCAATTTATTTCTCGCTGTTTGATTCCCGCATCCTTCATTACCGACATCTGACGGGTAAAGGTGAACAAGCCTTCGTCTCCATGATACCTGCCTACACCACTGCTTTTTACACCACCAAATGGAAGATGAGGATTTGCTACTGAAACGAGTACATCATTAATCACCGCACTGCCTGTTACAAGCTTTGATGTCACACGATTTGCTTTTTTAGCATCCTTTGTCCATACACTTGCGTTCAAACCAAACTCAGTGCTGTTGGCTTTTTGGATCGCTTCATCCTCTGTTGAGAAGGAGATCACAGGCAGTACTGGTCCAAATGTTTCTTCTTTAAGGATTTTCATATCTTCCGTAACATTCGTTAAGATCATTGGTTCCAAATACATGGTTTCTCCCCACTGATCTGGCTCTTTGCCAGTAAGCAGAAGAGCTCCTTTCTCTAATGCATCCTTCACGTGATTTCTGATGATCTCTTTTTGGTGAGGAAAAGTTAATGAACCAATATCGTCTCCAAGTTTTAGTTTCTTCGTTTCTTCTACAAGACGGTCGATGAATTCTCCATGAATCGCATGCTGCACATAAACTCTTTCGATCGACATGCAAACTTGTCCTGCATTCGTGAATGCTCCCCAAACTGCACCATTCACTGCTCTTATCATGTGAGCATCATCAAATACAATCATTGGATCTTTTCCGCCAAGCTCCAGGGTATAAGGAATAAACCTCTTGCTTGCTTCAACTCCTATCTTTCGTCCTGTCTCAACAGATCCTGTGAAGAAAATGCCATCTGGCGTTCCAGAAACTAAAGCTTGGCCCAGCTCTTTTCCGCCATGCGCAACTTGAAGAACATTTTTCGGCAGATTCACTTCCCTCGCAATTTTTTCAATCAACAGGCCGATCGTAGGTGTGACCTCAGATGGTTTTACAATGACGGAATTTCCTGCGATTAGTGCAGAGATCACAGGTGTCATCGATAGTTGAAAAGGATAGTTCCATGGTGAGATGACTAATACGGTTCCTAGAGGAAAATAATCTACATATGAAAATTTTCCTATAAAAAGAATCGGTGTGGAAACTTTTTTCCTCTTTAAAATTTTTGGTGCGCGCTTTTCATAATGCGAGATGATATCAATTACAGGCATAAGATCTGCTGTTAGAGCTTCTGTCTTCACTTTTCCAGTCGCAGCACAAATTTCATCTACAATCTCATCCATGTTATCTAATAGATGCTGCTTTATCTTTTTTATAAACGTTAATCGAGTTTCTAATGTACGTGTGGACCAATATTGAAAAGCAGCAGAAGCTTTTTCATAAATTTCAGGAACGTGATTTTCTCCCGTTTCTAGCCACTGGTCTATGGTTTCACCTGTTGCAGGATGTTTTGCAATCATTACGTTTTTCATTCAAGCGCACCTCCTTTGTCGAAATTTTCATATTTCTTTCATCATACCTTTTTTGATGAGTTATTGTTTATTTATTTTTCTATTTATGATATCATGTTGATATTCTTAAACATATAAACATAACAATAGAAAGGATGTTTCTTATGATAAATAATAAAATCGCACTCATTACAGGAGCTTCAAGCGGAATTGGCCTTGAATTTGCCGATCTCTTTGCAAAAGACGGCTATCATTTAGTGCTTACAGCAAGAAACGAGTCAAAGCTTAATGAGATCGCCGAACAGATGTTTAAAAAATACGGTATTTCTGTTACGGTAATTGCGAAAGACTTAAGCCGAACGGACGCTGCAGAAGAACTAACAGCAGAGATTATTGCAAAAGGGTATGAGATTGACGTTCTGATCAACAATGCAGGATTTGCTGCTTACGGACCTTTTAACGAGACATCATGGAAAGATGAAAAAGATATGATACAAGTAAATATAACGGCTCTTACAACGCTGACAAAACAGCTTCTTCCCGGAATGATTAAGCGTAATCGAGGGAAAATCTTAAACGTGGCCTCAACTGCAGCTTTCCAACCGGGACCATTAATGGCTGTCTATTACGCAACAAAAGCATATGTACTTTCCTTTTCAGAAGCCATCAACTATGAATTACGCCATACAGATGTCAGTGTTACTGCTCTTTGTCCTGGTGCTACAGCTACAAACTTTGAAAAACGGGCAAGCCTTGAATCATCTCGCTTGTTTCAATCTGGTGCCATGAATGCGAGCGACGTTGCGCGGTCAGGCTACAACGCCTTAATGTCTAAAGAGTCATTGTCGATTCCAGGATTTAAAAACAAGGCATTAGCTAACATCGTACGATTCTTACCTCGCAAAACGATTTTAAAAATCGTGCATTATGTACAAGACAAAAAATAAATGTGATAATTTTAAGAACAGCTTTAAATCGCTGTTCTTTTTTAATGACCCTTATTTAACATAATTAACATAAGACTTCGTATACTCTTTTCAATTTATTGCTTGATAACACGTTTTACCTTGTGTAATATTACACTAAAAGAGAATTTTTGTGTTTCGTCCTGTTTTAATCGAAATAAACATATACATGAATTGAGGTGGTAAAACATGAACAAAAAATGGATGAGAAAAGAAGGTCAAAAGTGGATCGCTGACAACATCATTTCTGAAGATCAGTTAGATTTAATTCTTGCAAGATACCCTGATTCTGAAGACAAGGGCAAGGTTACTGGTGTATTACCCATTCTAGCTAGTGTTTTAATCGGCATCGGAATTCTATCTTTCATCGCATCAAATTGGGGAGAAATCTCACCAATCGCTAGACTTTCCTTACTTATCGTGTTTATGCTGAGTTTTTACTATTCAGGTGAACGGTATTTAAAAGCCGGCCAACGTTCATTAGGAACTTCTCTTAATCTTCTTGGAATTATTACATTTGGAGCAAGTATCATTCTTTTAGGTCAAACTTTTAACCTTAATGCAGTCGATGCCCGTTTATTCGTTTTCTGGAGTCTTCCTGCCATCTTTTATTTATTCAGAGATCGTCACAAGCTATATTTTTTCCTCATTGGGCTTTTAACAGTAGGAGGGCAACTTTACAGCATAAGTGAATTTCAAAGCTTTAGTTACCTTTTATGTATCCTTTTTATCATAGCTGTCGGAGGCTTTGTTTTCTTGTATCCATCCACTCTAAAATCTTGGATTTTTACGATTGGACTCAGTACACAAGTTCTCATGTTTATTACGGTTAAAGATATTAATTTACTTTGGTTCTTCTTATTTGGATTCACTTTATTTACAAGTAGTTTATGGGTCGAAAAGAGAGTATTTAAACAACCGTTTAATCGCGTAGGAACACTCCTTGGATTTGGTTTTGCTTACGGATTATATTTCTTACTTACAAATGAATTTTCTTCTGATTTTGAGCTGCCGAACCCTTATCTGTTCATCCCTGTACTGGTCGTTCTATTCGCTCTATCAGTCGTCGGAAAGCGTCAGGAGAATTTATACATGCATGCATGGGAACTCTTGATTTTCATGCCGTTCTTTTACCTTGTCAAAGTGACTGAACCGTTAATAGTTGGCATTGTTTATTTAATCATTATGTTTGTTTATTCTGGCTTCAAACTTGCGGAGGGCTATCGTAACGAAAGTCGGTCGCAGATCAATTTTGGAATTGTACTCTTTCTGCTCGTTTGCTTAATGGGTTACTTTAATCTGGCATGGTCCTTTATGCCAAAGTCCATTTTCTTCTTATTAGGTGGAGTTCTTTTATTCATACTAAATGCGTTTCTCCAACGTAAGAAAAAGCAGATCTTAAAGAACGGAGGTCCGCATCATGATTAAAAAAAGAGGTTGGATGATCGCTGCCCTTCTTCAAGTATTATTTCTGGTCTTTATCGCAGGAAGTTATTACAGCATCGATTATTTCGGAAAAGAGATCAAGATTAAGACCGTTCCCGTCGATCCAAGAGATCTTTTGTATGGTGATTATGTAACACTTCGTTATGATATTAGTACAGCTCCTCTCAAAAGCTATAGAGGTGATGCAGCTGAACTAGATCGTGGTAATCATAAGACCTATGTAGTTCTGCAGCCTAACAAAGAAGGTTATTATGTGGTTAAGAATGTTTATTCTAAAAAACCAGATATAACGAAGAACCAGGTTGTGTTAACGGCTAAAGCTGAAAAAGTCTGGGGTCAAAACTCGTTCGATCAAATTCAGCTTACGTATGGATTTGAGAGGTATTATGTTCAGGAGAACACGGGGAAAGAACTTGAACAGCAAGCAAAGGACATGGATGTGGTCATAAGTGTTGCACCTTGGGGATCTCATAAAATTGTAGAGCTTAATCCTTAAATGCTGATTGACTCATAAAGAGCAGAAAATGCCCTTTATGAGTTTTTTTACGTTTATTGCGGGAGGTGTTTGTCGAAAATCCGATAAATAATCTTATCTACGGCATTATCGAGGATTACCTCGTATCAAAATCGGTTTACCTCGTAATGTGCGCCTCTGTCTTTTATGAACATTTCATTCGAAAACGTCCTGCAGACACGCACTACAGCATTCCTACTAAAGCGTTCGTCAGCAAAAAACTCTTACATACATTTTTTTGTATCTAATTACTCATTATTCTCCGGTTTAAGTTTAAGGATTACGGGAAAATTGATAATGAGGTGAAAACAATGTCAGATACTAAAATTATCGAACTAAAAGATGTACTAAATGGGTGGGCTGGTAACCAGATTTCTATTCGTAAAGAAGAAGCAGGAGATCTAGATCAAATCAGAATCTCATTAGATAAGGCAACCTTTGAACAAAGAGACGCACATGATGACTATTTAGGTGATCACATATTGTTTTTACACGGTACAGCTTATGCAGCAGAAGAAGGTTCACAAGTCGAACTACCTACCATAACGTACGAGATACCGATCGATGGAATTAATGATATTCGAACAGACGATAACATCGTTTCATTTGAAACCAATAGAGCACAATATGTAATCAATAAATAAAGAAGAGATCCCTCGGGATCTCTTCTTTATTCTTGTTGCATGCTTTTCGTAACATCTGTTAACGAATCGGCTGAAACGGCGATCTGCCCTACAGCATGACTCAGTTCTTCTATCACTTCAGCCATCACTTCTACTTCTTTTTCTAGCTTTCCGCTTCTATCCGTACTCTCATCCATCTTAGAAAGAATAGCTACAAAGAAATCTGATATTTCCGTAGCTTCACTGACACTATCATTTATATAATGATGAATACTTTCAACAGATTGAGTGACAGCTTCTATTCGTTTGTGTGTATTTTTCACAAGTTCTGAAACACCTGAAACAGAGGTCTTTGTTTGATCAGCTAATTTTCGAACTTCATGAGCGACAACAGAGAATCCTTTTCCAGCCTCTCCAGCTCGAGCAGCTTCTATGGCTGCATTTAGGGAAAGAAGGTTCGTTTGTTCCGCGATGGCTGTAACGATATCAACAACATCGTTAATCTTAACAGTTGCTTGCTCCAAGTTGATTAGTTCAGTTGTAATCTGTTCTGATTGGTCTTTTACTTTTAGGATCATTTGCTGATGATCGTCTAGTTTGTTCTTACCTGCTAACGAATGATTAGATACCTGTATAGCAGATTCTGCTGTGCTCTTTGCAAAAACAACCACTTCATCAGCCTTTGATGTTAACTCTTCTAGAGCTGCACTCGTCTCTTCTGAGATACTCGCTAGTTCTTCCACAGAATCCCCGACTGATAATGCGATCTGTCTTTTTTGCTCTTCATGTTGCTCTCTTTGTTTGATTTGCTCTAACTCAAAAGTTTCTAAGACAATCTGTTGTTCAAAATTCAAAATCTTCGTTACTGCTTTAACAGCAAGCAGATACTCATTTTTATTCTCAATATGTTTGTCCAAAATAGATAAAAAAGACAGCAGCATATCCTGAAAAGAACAGATGTACCATTTCGGCTGCAGTCCGATCTTAAAGTGGATGTGGGCGATTACTTTTCTTTGTTCTATATACGCTGTATCGATAACACCATCAAACATTTCTTGTATATGCTTAATCAACGTCACTTGAAGCTTATTAACTGAACTGTGTTTTTGAATAATTTTCATCAAGCCAGGCACATGTTCAATATTTTTATAAAATTGGTTCACGATCTCTTCTATATTCTCAGAGATCAACGGTTTGATCGAGCGAATGATAGCTAAGTCATCCACTGTTAATGAAATCATGTTCAATTGCTTCTGCCATTCACTGTTTGGAGATACTAAGATCTTTACATCTTCTTTGACGTTTCCAGTAGGATCAATTAATGCTTCCGTACTCTTCTTTTTTGTTAGTATGCTTAAAATAGATGCCAATTTAATTTCCTTCTTCCTTTATAATCACTAACATTTCATCCAATATGATGCAATTACATGCGACTATACGCTCATTTTATAGTTTCATATGTTTTATCGACTTCTTTAAGGGAATCTTTTACTAAACAAAAATATTTTTAAAAAACGCAAAGAGGAGTGATTCACATGTGGAAAAAGAGATGGGCAGCTGGAACACTGGCAGCAATGTTAACGTTAGGTGGATTAACTGCTTGTGGAGACGGTGTTGATCAAGACAACGGTGTAGACGATGGCGAACAAAATGATGAGATGGATGAAAAGAATAAAGAAGAAGGTTAATAATGAACCTTCTAAAAATAACGAAAAAAGGACCCCTAGTGAGGCCCTTTTTTTCGTTTAACTTACTGCGCGTGTTTCCGTTTTTCCTTGTTGAAGCTGATACATCTGGAAGTAACGTCCCTTTTCTTTCATCAGTTCATCGTGACTGCCTCGTTCTACGATCACACCACGATCGAGAACTAAGATCTGATCGGCACTCTTAATGGTAGAAAGCCTGTGGGCAATAATAAAAGTGGTTCTTCCTTTCTTTAACACATCTAACGCCTCTTGAATCACAGCTTCTGTTTCTGTATCGATACTTGCCGTTGCTTCGTCGAGAATTAAGATAGCTGGATTGTACGCTAACGCTCTTGCAAATGAGATTAATTGTCTCTGACCGGATGAAAGGGTACTCCCTTTTTCAATAACCGGTTCATCCAATCCTTTTGGCAAGTTGTTGATAAACGGCATTGCCCCTACATCCGTCAGCGCTTTTTCAACTTGTTCGCGTGTGATGTCCGGATTATCTAAGCTCACATTGGATGCAATCGTTCCTGTAAACAAGAATGGGTCTTGCAAGACGATCCCCATATGCTGTCGAAGCTCCTGTTTAGAAAGCTTCATGATGTCTTGGCCATCGATCATGATTTTTCCTTGTTTAATATCATAGAAACGGAACAGCAGATTCATGATAGAACTCTTCCCAGAACCCGTATGACCGACAAGCGCCACTGTCTCACCTTGATTTGCTTCAAAAGCGATGTTTTTAAGGACAGGTTCACCTTCTACATAACTAAACGTAACATCATGAAATGCTACATTCCCTTTGTATCGCTCAACCTCTGTTTCTGTTACTTTCTGTCCTGGCTCATCCATCAGCACGAATACTCGCTCTGCAGATACAAGTGCCTGCTCAAGCTGTGCAAGCTGGTTAACCATACCTGTTACAGGGTGGAACATTCGGTTTAGATAATCTACAAACGCATACAGAACACCGATTGAAATGACAGAACCTACGCCAAGCGCCTGCCCGCCAAAGTGCCAGATGAACGCCATGAACGCAAGGTTCTTTAATAACAACACAAGGTTATGTCCGGTCATCGCGTTAAGACTTAAGAGCTTATTTTGAAAGGTGAAATATTCTTTATTCATCGTTTCAAATTCTTCTGCAGTCTTATTTTGCCGCTTAAATGCTTGAATGATTGTCATTCCATTGATTGATTCGTTAATCATTCCGTTAATATCACTAAGTGTAGAACGAATCTTATGATTGTATTTAGACGCAAACTTTCGGTAAACAATAATCCAAACCACAAGGATCGGTACGAGGATCAAACAGATGGTTGCAAGCTTAGGATCAAGCAAGAACAACGCGATGAATATCCCTGTCAAATAGATGATTCCGGTAAAGAAGTTTGCTAATACGTTAATAAATAATTCTTTGATCGCTTCCGTATCATTCGTAATACGAGACACGATTTTTCCAGCAGGTTGATTATCAAAATATGTAATCGCTACACGCTGAACATGAGCGAATACATCTTGACGAATCTTCTTGATAACCAGATTAGAAGAGCGCTGCAGCATATAGCGCTGACCATACTGAAAGAATGCTGCAAAAACGAGAAGCCCCAAGTAAATCATGGTCAGTTTCATGATTCCTCTGATCTCTGGCTTATAAAAAGCAAATGTTTCACTCGTACTTAGTTTATCTGCTGAATAGGTTTCTGATTTTCCTTTAAAAGAAATCGTCACCTCTCCGTTACTCGCTTTTCGTTCCCCATCAAAAGATATTTTGGTAGGTACAACGAAATAGTCTCGTTTCACTTGAATGACTCGTATCTCTTTTCCTTTATCTTCTCCAGGATCAAAATGATCGCTTCGCTTATACCAGTTTCCATCGTATTTCACTGCTTCTTTTTCTTTACTATCCACTTGATGCCATGGCCGCTCGATACCAAGAATATGGTCATCGATCATCGTCTTTGCGATGAACGGTCCAGTTAGCTCCGCTCCAATGGCAACAGTAAGCATCAGAAGCCCGAGAATAAAGTTCTTTTTATAGTGAAGTGCGTATTGAAACAGGCGTTTTCCAACGTTCATGGCTACACCGCCTTATTATCATTTAAGTTTTGTTCGATCTGTTGACGTTCGTGCTGTTCTTTATACCAGCCGTCTCTTGCTATTAAATCTTCATGTCTGCCTTGATCCACGATGGCCCCATCATCAATTACGATGATCCAATCTGCATGTTCAACTGCCGACAATCTGTGAGTTGTAATAAAAGTGGTTTTCCCAGCGCGTTCTTTTCGGATATTACCGATGATCGCTGTCTCCGTCTTCGCATCAACAGCTGATAAGGCATCGTCTAGGATCAAGATCTCAGGATCTACACACAGTGCTCGTGCAATAGACACACGCTGTTTCTGTCCTCCTGATAACGCCACACCTTTTTCACCAACAAGTGTGTTCAATCCTTCCGGAAGGAACTGAACATCTTTTCTGAATGATGCCATCTCCATAACATGATTCAACTTATCTACACCAGCTGTGCTATTTCCGAAAAGGATATTTTCCTCTACTGTTTTGGAGAAAAGAATAGCATCCTGAGGTACGTATCCGATCCAGCCTTGCAGATCTTCTAGAGCGATATCTTCAATACCCACGCCAGAGAATGTGATGTTCCCTTTTCCAGACGGATATTCTCTTAAAAGCTGTTTAAGAAGTGTTGTTTTCCCGCTGCCTGTTCGGCCAACAATTCCAAGAGTCGCACCTTTTTCCACCTTAACATTGATGTTCTTTAAGTTATCTGTTTCAGAAGAAGGATAACGGAATGTCACGTCCTCAAATGCAATCGTCCCCGGATCTTCTAATGGAATAAGGTCTTCTCTATCCTTAACATCCGGCGCATAGCTAAGCGTCTCATTCACTCGATCAAGTGACGCACTTCCACGTTCCATGACGTTAATAAGTTCACCGATCGCGATCATCGGCCAGATCAGCATACCTAAGTAAACGTTAAACGTAACTAGCTCTCCAAGTGTAATCGTCTTATGAAAGACCATGTATGCTCCGTAACCTAAACCGATCAAATAACTGATTCCTACTAATACTTTGATCGTCGGCTCGAATAAGGCATCGATTCTTGATACAGCCAAGTTTTTTTCAAATACATCTTCTGTTACTTTATTAAAACGCTCTACATCCTCTTCTTCTTGAACATAAGCACGAATAACACGTACTCCTTGTATGCTTTCCAGAACAGAATCGTTCATTTCTCCAAAAGCGTCTTGTGCAACGGTAAAACGCTGATGTACTTTTTTTCCGTATTTTTTAATAATAAATGCGATAATCGGCAGTGGAATAAGTGCCGCAAATGTTAATTTCCAACTGATCATGAATCCCATCACAAACAGGATCGTCAGCATGAACAAACTAGAATCTACAAGAGTTAAGATTCCAAATCCTGCAGTCATCGAGATGGCTTTTAAGTCATTTGTCGCACGTGCCATCAAATCTCCTGTTCTATTTTTCTCAAAAAACGTAGGTGTCATCTTTAATAGGTGACGCATAAAACTTGAACGCATCGAGCGTTCGATGATAAAAGCGCCTCCAAAAAGCTGATACATCCAGATGTACATCGTAATGTACATTGAAACGAGAACAGCTACAAAGATTCCGAGAGTCTTCATCATGTCTTCTCTTGTGATCGTACCCATATGAATCGAGTCAATAATGTTACCGATGAGTTTCGGTGGGATGATCTCGATGATCCCAACACCAGTCAGCAACACTACTGCAATGGTGTATCGTATCCAATGTTTCTTAAAGAACCAAGCTAATTTACCTAAAACTGAAAACATAATGTCTCTCCTCTCGATCTACCATTCTTTTAAACAGGTGTTTAACGAAGCTACCCAAAAAGTGTATGATCCTTACGTTCTAGCCACGCATTCAACGATTTACTCTTCATCTGTTCTCCTCCTCATAATTAGTGGATCTATTGCAACAAGAAGAGTAAACTCTTCTATGCAAACAAAAATAAAAAAGCATACCATTCGAACTCGGTATGCTTTGAAATCATAAAAAAACACACGTCACGACTGGGGTGACCTGCGTACAAACTTGTATATAGAAAAGGCAGATATGTAGAAAAATGATTCTAATACATCTCTTCCGGCAGGCCATGATATGAAATTGTAGAGTCAACATGCATTACTACAGTGACCGCAATTTGAGTAACAATCATTTCTTTCACCATGACACAACCATCCTTTCCATAATTTTGTAGTTTGTAACTTTGGTAATCTTAACACTATTCTAATAACTATGTCAATTGCTTTTAGATATGCTTAAAATTATTTAAATTGCTGTTAATTTGTACTTTAGAAGGACGTCAGGCTAGTCGTTTTAGCATTCAATCCAGAAGTTGTAGCATTCAATCCACGAGTTTACATCTTTAATCCACATATTTACGCACTTTATCCACGAGTTATTACTCTCAATCCAAAAGTTACCCTCGAATCGACATCCTTCGACAAACTCCCCCAAAAAAAAAACCCGCCACTTAAAAAAGCGGCGGGCTTTCACACACATACAACTTATCCTAATTGACGCGTTAAGTTGGCCATTTCGATCGCAGATACAGCTGCTTCCCAACCTTTGTTTCCTGCTTTCGTTCCAGCGCGTTCGATCGCTTGTTCGATCGAATCAACGGTTAACACGCCAAAGATTACAGGAACACCGCTCGTCATAGATGCTTGAGCGACTCCTTTTGCTGCTTCATTACATACGTAATCAAAGTGAGGCGTTGATCCGCGAATGACAGCTCCTAGCGTTATTACTGCATCATAATTACCGCTATCTGCCATCTTTTTCGCGATCAACGGGATCTCGAACGCTCCAGGAACCCAAGCGATGTCTACATCGTCTTCAGAAATACCGTGTCTCTTGAAAGCGTCCTGTGCGCCAGACACCAATTTATCAGAAATAAAATCATTAAAACGTCCTGCTACGATACCTACTTTTAATCCTGTACCAACTAAATGTCCTTCAAATAATTTTGCCATGACTATTCCTCCTGATTTAGAAATGAAGCATATGCCCCAATTTGCTCT
The DNA here is from genome assembly GCF_049537595.1 of Fictibacillus nanhaiensis. Lineage (GTDB taxonomy): Bacteria > Bacillota > Bacilli > Bacillales > Fictibacillaceae > Fictibacillus > Fictibacillus nanhaiensis_F. Next base: position 71,500 of record NZ_JBMULM010000002.1, on the reverse strand, counting down.
TTTTTGTTTTCAAATAATCTTCGTTGTTTTTGTTATGTGGCATTTGAAGCGCCACACGATCTGTCACTTCTAAGTCATAACCTTTTAATCCAGCAATCTTTCTTGGATTATTCGTCAACAGCTTCATCTTACTGATGCCAAGATCTTTTAAAATCTGAGCACCGATGCCATAGTCACGAAGATCTGGTGCGAACCCAAGCTGTTCATTTGCCTCAACCGTATCTAGACCTTCTTCTTGAAGTTTGTATGCTTTCATCTTATTGATAAGTCCGATACCGCGGCCTTCTTGTCTCATGTACAGCAGAACGCCACGTCCTTCTTTTTCTATCTGAGAAAGAGCTGCGTGAAGCTGCAATCCGCAATCACAACGCGCAGAGCTGAATACATCACCTGTTAAACACTCAGAATGAACACGAACTAAAACGGGCTCCCCGTTTGCTACATCACCTTTCACAAGTGCAACATGTTCTTTTTCATCTAATACATTCGAAAAGCCGATCGCTTTAAAATCACCAAATTCGGTGGGCAGATTAATCTCTACTTCACGCTTAACCATCTGCTCTGTTTTGTTTCGGTACGTAATGAGGTCTTTAATCGTGATCAATTTCATATTATGCTGTTTCGCAAGCTCAACAAGTTCAGGAACACGAGCCATCGTTCCATCTTCTTTCATAATTTCACAGATCACACCAGCAGATTTGCTGCCTGCCATTTGAGCGAGATCGATGGCTGCTTCTGTATGCCCTGCTCTTCGCAGCACACCTCCGTTTTTTCCGATCAACGGAAAAATATGACCAGGACGCTTAAAATCAGATGGAACTGAATCAATATTTACAAGCTCCCGAACAGTGGCCGCTCTTTCTTGAGCCGAAATTCCCGTTGTTGTGGAAATATGATCGACACTTATCGTAAAAGCCGTTCCATGTGAATCTGTGTTAGTAGTTACCATTGGTGAGAGGTCGAGCTTTATTGCAATTTCCTCAGAGATCGGTGTACAGACCAATCCTCTGCCATGTGTCACCATAAAGTTGATCGTTTCAGGAGTGATTCCTTCAGCGAGTGCTACAAAGTCTCCCTCATTTTCACGATCTTCATCATCGACAACGATCACAATTTTTCCTTCTTTAAGATCTGCAACTGCTTCTTCTATGGAGTGAAACATGAACTCTCCTCCTAAAATCCGTGCTCTTGTAAGAAATCAAGAGACAACTTCGACTTTTGTTTAGTTTCTTCTTTCGGCGATAGCATATTGTGTACATATTTTGCGAGCATGTCGCATTCAATGTTCACGATGTCACCCGTGCCTTTCGATCCTAAAATCGTATGATCTGCTGTATGAGGAATTAAAGAAACGGTAATTGTACTTTCGGTTACCTCAAAGATCGTGAGGCTTGTCCCATCTACAGAGACAGAGCCTTTCAACATGAAATAGCGCATCAGATGTTCAGGTAACGCTATCGTGTAATAGATAGCATTTTTCTCTGGACGCTTTTCAATAATTTTTCCTGTCCCATCCACATGCCCGGAAACGAAATGCCCACCGAACCGGCCACCAGTAGCCATCGCTCGTTCAAGATTGACGAAATCACGGTTGTTTAAATGGCTCAATGTGGACGAACGAAACGTTTCAGGCATAACATCTACAGTGAACTCCCTTTTATTAAAAGAAGTCACCGTTAAACAAACACCGTTTACCGCTATACTATCTCCAAGGTTTACATCTTTCAGTACTACTTCAGCTGTAACGGTAAGTACGATTGTTTCGTTGCCTTTAGAAATGGATTTTATCGTACCTTTTTCTTCGATAATGCCTGTAAACAAGAAGCTTTCCCTCCCCTCGTATGACGTTCGTATCATCGTAAATATGCATAAGCTGGAGTCCTTTTTTCTTAATACAAATAACCCCGGAAACAAAGCTTCCGGGGTTTTAAATGTTAAGAATATAACGAAATAAACCTTTAATTATACCGTCTTAAACACAGGTATTTTAAAAGTGTTCACGTTCCTTCTCCCATCCAGACTATACTGTCGGCTTCGGAATTACACCGAATCCACCGTTTCTGCTACAAGCAAAACCGGGTCACGGACTAAGAGGCTATAGCCTCATCACCGCCGGTTGGGAATTTCACCCGACCCCGAAGGACTTATTTACTTATGTTCATTATAAGTAAACATCGAAGTGAATTCAAACGTGATCACTTTTATTGACCAATTATTAATTTTTCTTTCGGATAATGAATGTGCTCTGTAACCACTTTTCCTCGAATAATGAACAAGAATGACAATACGCCAATTCTTCCGATAAACATCAGAAGCATTAAGATCACTTTACCGGTTGAGCTTAACTGACCTGTAATTCCAGTGGAAAGCCCTGTCGTTCCAAAAGCTGAACATACCTCGAAGAATAGGTACTCAATCGGCATAGGGTCAGTAATCGCTAAGATGATTGTGGATGTCGTACAGAGCGACATCGCTACAATAATAACGATAAATGATTTTTGAATGTCTTCTGGATAGATCTCTCGCTTGAAGATCTTAATCGTGTTTCTTCCTTTGGCATAAAAGAGAATCGCTAAAAGAGCTACGGCAAACGTTGTTGTTCTTATCCCCCCACCCACTGAACTAGGTGAAGCCCCAATAAACATCATGATTGATAAGAAGAGCATGGTTGGTACGGTTAGTTGCGAGATGTCCATCGTAGATAAACCGCCACTTCGAGTGGTTACGGATTGAAACATCGAATAGAAAAACGTCTCATGCCAAGACTTTCCTTCAAAGAAAGCGTTCATCTCCAATACATAGAAACCTATGGCACCTGTTACAACTAAAATAGCAAATGTAGTTGTAGTGACCTTAGTAAAAAGAGTAAACGTATAGCGCTCAAGATACTTACGCTCTTTTATAAAGTTATTGATCTCGACTAAAACAGGAAATCCTATCGCACCTGATGTGATCAATAACATTGTCACGATTTGAACGAGATAATCATGACGAAACGGAATTAACGAGCTTCCCGTTATATCAAAGCCAGCGTTCGTTGTGGCTGTAACTGCAGCGAAAAAAGCATGATACAATACTTCGATCTCTGTATCGTAATAAGGCTGAAACAAGAAAAAGAACAATATGGTGCCGACGACTTCAATTCCAATGATTAGCGTTAAGATTTGTTTCATCAGCTGGACAAGTCCAGCAAGCGTTGATTGGTTCTGATCCGTCATTATCAGTTGACGTTCTCTCATACCAATCCTCTTTCCTATCAATAACCATACTGCTGTACCGAGTGTCATAACTCCGATTCCGCCAATCTGCACGATGATGGCGAGAAGGACGACTCCAACATGATTAAACGTTTCTGAGATACTAACAGAAGTTAGCCCTGTTACACTAACTGCACTCACCGCTGTAAAAAGAGCATCAATAAATTTCAACTCTACTCCTTCATTATGTCCTACCGGCAAGCTTAACAAGATAGTCGCTACTAAAACGGACAATAAGTAAAAGATAACGATTAGTTGAACGGAAGTTAGAAATGATTTTTTATGTTGTGAAGTTGCTGTATTTTTAAACATATATTTTCACCTGTCGAAAGGATTTTTCTGTAACCTTCTGAAATCTTAACAATAGCATTTCCATTTAACAAGGTGAAATTGAACATTTGCTAAAAAAAGACTGTTAATCTTCTAAGTTACAACCTTGATCAGCCATTCTTTTATCAATAAGCCTCATTAATTCAGTCGGATGGTCTACTTTAATAACTACCCTTGTCACGTTCTTCTTAAATCCATATATGATCTCTGACCTTATAGGTTTTTTCAAAAGCAACTCAATATTCGGTTTTTCCGGAAGAAAATCACTTACTCGCGCTTCAAACGTATATTTGAGTTCAGCTGCACTCAACTCATTTGGCCCTTCATACGTTTTCCATTCTTGAATGTATTTAAACGGAAGATCAAGGCTTTTTATAAATCCTATATTTAAAATCAGTGAATGTTCTGTAACGATTACAGGTACTTTTTTCACGGCTTGCATCTGGCCGATCAGAAAAAGAATAGAGTAGATGTTTATAAATAGTAAAATCAGAGAGACTGTATGGTTCCACTGGCTGAAGAAATAATGAAGACCGACTGATTCGATGATCAGTGCGTGAATCAACATGAGCTGGAGAGCTACATAACTCGTGTTCTTATGATAAGTAAATGTTTGTTCATTAATCATAGGTGCCCTGCGCCAGGAGAAGAGTGCATAATAGAACATCGTAACTTCACTAACGAGAGAATCGATCAAGCGACTTCGCGTGAAATGGACGCTAACAGCCTGTTTGAATCTCAATAAAAACGGTATTTCAACAGCTGATTCACTGTACGTCTTCTTTACCTGAGGAAACTTTCTGCACACGATAAACAACAGATACAGTTCGATCGAGATGAAACCAGCTTCTAGAAGAAGTAGAGCTTTCGGAATAAATGATACAGATTTCATGAGAGCATCTGGAATGATCCATGAGGCAAAAGCATAACTCACTAATGCGACAAGCAGTGTCAGCTTCCATGTATATCTTTTACGTATAATAAAGTAGTAGGTCAATAGAGGAATAACAAGCAGAAAATCAAACATGGAGCCAATGAGCACGGAAGTAGGTACTGGTTGGAAATAAGTTGTTTGATACAGAATTACATTGCTGCCAATGACCAATAAGCTCAGTAATAGATAAGGTATCCACCTGATCGGCCTGTTCATGGTTTCAATCATAAAATCCCTCCTCATTTCCATTATACAATAAATTCCATTATTTTCTTCTTTGGCATGGATTTGTCACAAAAGGTACAAAAAAAAGGACCTATGCCTTAAACGACGGATGGCCTTTTTTGAAGTGAATTCGTTTTTCTTTGACCGGAATAAAAACAAGCAGACATAAACAGAAAGCGACTAGTTCTAATGATAGGATATACCACGGATAAGGCCCTAAGATATCCATAAGAGAAGCACTCGATGGTTTCTCTAGCAAAAACATATAATTCGCACCGATCGCTACATCTACAACATATACAAGTACCGCATACACGTTCAGCCATAAAAAAGCTCGAAAAAGAAGCTGCCAGCTAATGGTATAAGATTTTATAATCGCATAGTAAAGAGCTGTCCAAACAATACATGCATGCGCCAGAAAATATTGAATGAAACGAAAATGCCAAGGTTCCTGAAACAGCTCTGGTGTCAATAACCCCTGCACAGCACCTGTTAAACCAAAAAGATAAACAAAAGCAAACAGTCTCCGATTATCTGTTATGAGCAACAACACGCATAGCAGAATATTGAAACTACATAACTGCAAAGGCAGGAAAATATGAATATCCCATAAATCATTATGAATGGCCCATATGTGATACGTACTCTCAGAGATTATAAGTCCTGTGATCAAGATTTTCTTCCATACGTGCATCTTCCTTATTCGAATACGATAACCATACATGCCAATACACACAAAGAAAATAAGAACTAATACTAGAACATGCTCCCACTGAAACATCCTAAAGCCCGAAGTTCCTGCACTAAACCAATTCTCCATTGCCCCCTCCACCTTCTACCTCATACTATTCAAAAGTCTTCGTGCAATTTCCTTTGTATCGTTTTAAAAATTATTGCATAACGTAACAGTGTTATGTTACATTGGAATCAAGGAGGTTAATCATGGAAAATCTAATCTCAAAAAAGGATCTATTAGAAGAAGCGAATATCTCATACGGCCAGCTATACAGATGGAAAAGAAAGAATTTAATTCCCGAAAACTGGTTCATTCGAAAATCTACCTTTACAGGGCAAGAAACATTCTTTCCTAAAGATGATATTTTGCTACGCATTGAAAAAATTAAAACGTTAAAAGATGACCTATCACTCGATGAACTAGCTGATATGTTCTCCCCTTCCCCAACACTTACATCCTTATCAGCAGAAGAACTCACAAAACGAAACATTGTTTCACAAACAGCGTTAGACATGTTCAACAACTTTCATGGGCACAATCAATCATTCTCTTTTAATCAGTTATTAACTCTATATGTCTTACATTCATTGCTGCAAACAGGCGATGTAAACCGTTCAGAAGGCCTTGACTTGTTACAGCTCTTTCACGCTCAAGCACAGAACGTTAAGAATGCTGGATGTGAGTTGATTTTCATCAGAAAGATGGGCGTCTCCTTTTTTATTCTCACACCTGAACCAGCCAATCTTTTCTTAGAACCTCAAGCTAAAAAAATCGCTCACTATAAATTAAGTCAGTGCATAGAAGAACTAAAACTAAAGCTTTCTTAATCATTGAAGGAGGAATAGCAATGGAACGAACTCAGTTAAAAAACATTAGCATTTCTGGATCTGGAACTTCATCTGGCGGCGAATATGATCAAGTAAAGGTTAACGGCTCTGCACATATACACGGTAATCTTATTTGTGAACAATTTAAATGTAACGGAAGTGCCCACCTTGAAGGAAATATCACAACGGATACTGCCAAGATCAATGGATCCACCCATTTCGAAGGCGATGTAGAAGTGAAGGAAATGACGATAAACGGCAGTACGGATATCGACGGTCATCTTCTATGTGATGAATTAAAGGTTCAAGGCTCTTCTACTATTAAAGGAAATGTTAAAGGAAAAGAAATTATCGTTCGTGGTTCTGCCTCTGTAAATGGAAATGTTTCAAGTGACGAAATAGATGTGAAAGGGCAAGTGAAAATCAAAGGAGATTGTGAGGCTGAATCTTTTGAAGCTCGCGGTAATTTTAAAATAGATGGCCTCTTAAATGCAGGGACGATCGACGTAGAACTTCTACGTCACTGTGAAGCAAAAGAAATTGGTGGTGAGAACATCACGGTTAAAAAGACTCGCGATGCGTCTGGCTTTAAAAAATTGATCAAGTTTTTTATGAGCAACCATATCGACCAACTAACGGCAGAGGTGATCGAAGGCGACAACTTGTACCTTGAACACACACATGCTGAAGTAGTTCGAGGCAACACGGTAGAAATCGGACCAGGTTGTGATATTAAAAGGGTTGAATATAAAACAAGTTTAGAGATTGATCCCGACGCAAAAGTGGGAACTCAGGAAAAGATTTAAACATAGGATTCTCTCATCCGAATTTTGAAAGCTACCACACTGTAGGTAGCTTTTTTTGTTTGGCTACTTCGAATTCAATGTTTTAAAAGTAATTGATCAAAAAAATCCTTCAAACCTTTCCATGGTAAATAATGTATAGTTTTCTATCCTTCATCAAACATTATAAGATGAGGCAGGTGTTAACCATCATGGAGACAACAAAAGTAGAAGTTCCTATCAATAAAGACCTTCAAGCAAATGACGAATATATACGTAACCTCTATAAAAACTGTGATGACATCAAGATCAGACATTTTCAATTTGGTTCAGATTATAAACAAGAAGCCCTTGTTGTACACTGTGATTCTCTCGTTCAAGAAGAAAAATCGAACCTGCTGCACCAGGTTATCAAGGACATGCCTGATTTTGAGGCAGCACTCTCTCTTGCTGTTTCCGTTCAACAGATAAAAGTGTTTTTTGAGAATAAAGGTGTCTCATCAAGGCCCGTAATGCTTTTGAAAAACTACGATGAACTAAATGCTAACATCGTAAACGGCCATATCGTCTTGATCTTTGACAAATGGGACTTAGCACTGAGCTTTGATGCTTCTTCTGTAGAGAAGAGAAGTGTTGCAGAACCACAGAACGAAGTAGTCGTTGTTGGCCCTCGAGAAGGAACGATTGAAAACCTGCAAAAGAACCTTGGCTTGATTCGTTCAAGATTAAAAACACCCGATCTTAAGTTCATTTTCAAACAAACAGATAGCAAGTCTAACACTAAATTTGTTTATGGCTATTTAGATGGAACTGTAAAAAAAGAGATGCTTGAAGAATTCGAATCGCGAATCAACAAGATTAAAAAGGAAGAAATTCTAGAAACGTCCTATATCGCTGAATTGATTGAAGAGTCGTCCGTCACTCCCTTTCCTCAATATCGATTTACAGAAAGACCAGATGTGGCTTCGGCTTCGTTGTTGGAAGGTAAGATTATTATTTTGATGGAAGGAACAGGTACGATCGTCATCTGCCCTGGCCTATTTAATGAATTTTTCCAATCTGCTTCAGATTATTATCAACGATCTGTTTTTTCGTCGATCATCAGGATGGTAAGGTTTGTTGGTTTTATTTTGAGCTTGGCTCTACCTAGCATCTATATCGCCCTGACTACTTTTCATTCTGAACTCATACCTACCGTTTTATTGATCGCCCTGTTGGATACACGTGAAGGTATCCCTTTTCCTGCTATTATTGAAGCTTTGATCATGTTGTTTTTTTTCGAACTTTTACAAGAAGCAGGTGTCCGGCTACCAAAACCCATTGGGTCAACCGTTAGTATCGTTGGAGCGTTGATTATCGGAGAAGCGTCTATTAACGCTGGACTTGCCTCTCCAATCATGATCGTTGTAATTGGGTTAACGGGAATCGCTTCCTTTTCTATCCCTTACTATGATTTCGGCTTTGCAGCACGTTTATTGCGAATACCGTTGATGTTTCTTGCGGCCATCATGGGTGGCTTCGGTTTATTCTTAGGATTTATTCTTATATTCCTCCACCTATCCAAATTGCACGTTTTGAAAGAACCTTACCTTGGTTCATTCACACTTAACAGCACCTCATTACTAAAAGACGGTTTCTTTCGATTGTCATTAAAAAAATTATTAAAACACCGAAGCACAGGCAAAAACGTTTAGGGCATTTACTTATAAAAAGGTGGGGTTTACATGCAAAAGTTAATCAAATATATGGTTGCCTCTTCCCTCCTTTTTTTATCAGGGTGCTGGGATCATGCTGAACTTACTGAATATGTTTTTGTTCAATCTCTTGCGATCGACCAAAAAAAAGATGGAAGAATTAAACTTACCACACAATTTTATAAGCCTGCTCCAAAGATTGCTTCAGCCGGTGGTGGTGGAGAATCTTATTTCAACCTTGAAACAGAGGCAAAATCCGTTTTTGATGCAATAAGAGATGTGACCATTCATTTAGGGAGAAAAGCAAATTGGGGACACGTTCGTTTTATCGTGATCAGTGAGAAAGCAGCTAGAAAGCAATACCTTGGTTCTGTCCTAGACTTCTTTTTCCGAGATCATGAGCCGAGACTCTTGACAGGAGTTGCAATTACTGAGGGATCTGCCGCTGACTATTTAAAAGAAAAGCCTCATGTTGAAAATACAGTAAGTGAACAGTTAAATGAGGTAACGAAAACCGGAAGTAAGTTCAGCGCAAAAACGTACCCTGCAAATTTGTTTACGATTGGAAAACAGCTTCACAGCGAGGTCGATACGGTCTACGTTCCCTACCTTAAAAAAGAAAAGGAAAAAGAGAACAGCATCTTCGTAGACGGTCTCTCCCTCTTTCAAGATGGAAAATTAAAGACGGTTATTTCAAATAAAGAAACGAAGTCACTCATGCTAGCTCTTAATGATTTTCAGTTTGGAATTATCAGTATCACTTGTAGAGGAAGTAAATTACAAGAGTCATTTGAGATCACCGAATCTCATACCAATTCATCTCTTGAAATAAAAAAGGGAATTGTCCATTACTCCCTTCAACCAAAACTCCAAGCTAGCATAGGAGAATTAGAATGTTCGACGATCGAAACCAAACATCAACTAAAGGTTTTACATAAAAAATTAGAAAAACAAGTGAACCATAATTTGATGGCATTATTAAAGCAATCTCAAAAAAGGAATATCGATATTATCGGATTGGGAAACCATATCTATCGCTCGAATCCGAAAGAATGGCAACGAATGAAAAAAGAAAAAGTACCGTATTACAAAGATGCTGTCTTTCATGTTAAATCAGAAGTTAACATCTTAAACACTGGTACAGACATAAGCAAACCTTTTCACAAAAAATATTAGAACGATGAGGAATCGCTATGGTTGAAAAACTTATTATAGGAAGCTTGATTGTATTATTGTACTTCGACTATCAATCGATCAAACAAGATAGTCGGTCCAAAAAAATTTATGTAATGCTATCCATTCCTGCAGGATATATGCTTTATTCTTATCTAACAGGTCGGAGCCTTCCGAATTTAGATGATGGATTCCAGGTCATCGTAGGTCCCATGGCTAAAGCGATCACCTCATGGCTACAAGTAAAATAATAAGGAGTACCCTTATGCACACAGGAAAAATCAGTTATTGGCAAATGGCAGTCTTATTTCAAGTGTATATGACAGGTTCAGCTCTTATTAATATCCAAGGGCCTATGTTGGCTGCTGCTCATAACAGTGCCTGGTTCGCCATGCTTCTCGCTAACTTAGTTGGTTTTGTCATCTTATTTCTTGTATTAACGCTTCATAATGAGTACCCTGATCAATGTTATGTGAATCAAGTTCGCCTTACATTAGGAAACGTGATGTCTTATGTAATCATCATTCCTTTATTCTTAGTCATGTTGTATATCACATCAAACATTGTATATGGTATGGGTCAATATTTCACAACATCGATGATGAGAGAAACGCCACTCTTCATCTTTCATCTTCTTATCTTAATCACTTCCAGTCTAACTGCAAAAGCTGGAATAGAAGTAATGGGACGCATGTTTCACCTATTGATGTACATTCTGTTATTCATCTTTATCATCATGTTAATTCTGCCATACAACACGTATGAGATCACCAATCTGCTTCCTTTAGCTCCTCTAGGATTTAAGCCTATACTACACGGCGTATATGTAGGTTTTGGATTTCCTTATATGGATGTTCTTTTCTTTGCCATGATCATCTATCTGGTAAAGCAAAAACCGGGGCAATCTATCAATAAATGGCTCTATTTAGGATTATTCATCAATGGAATCGTACTCTCCTTAACGATTCTCTGTTCATTATTAGGCCTTGGACCATTAGTGTTTCTAAAGAAATTTCCGCTCCATGTTCTTTCTCAGTTGATCAGCATCGGCGAGATTGTTGAACGTGTAGAAGCAGTCTTTGGCATCGCATTAATTCTAGGAACGTACATGAAGATTTCATTATTGCTTTTTATACTTGATCAAGCACTTTCTACGCTATTCAAAGTAAAAGCTGCACACTTTATTAACATCATTACAGTCATCGTGTTCTTACTTTCTCTTACAATGTACAAAAATGAAATTGAATTGGGTGAATCTGGATCCTTTTTGCAGACCCCTGTAACGTTTATCTTTGGACTCCTCCCCCTTTTACTTGTCGTGATTGTGGCAAAAGTGAAAAAAAAGAAAAAAACGGCTTAAAAAAGAAGGCCAGCCAAAATGGCTGCCTTCTTTTCAAATTTATATTGTTCTCTTTTCAAGTGATGCACTCCATGCTGTTAAGAGAACTGCTCCAAATACCATCACTCCGCCAATCCAAGGTGTATGGATGATACCGATCGAGTCCACGATCAGTCCTCCAACCGATGCTCCAATCGCGATACCTAGATTAAATGCGGCAATATTAATGGCTGACGCAACATTTACTGCAGATGGTACATATCTTTCCGCCAGTTTCACAACATAAACTTGTAGACCCGGAACATTCATGAACGCTAAAAGTCCTAATAAGAAGATAGTAACCGTCCCAGCAATTTTAAAAGGTGCTGTAAATGTCAAAATCACTAATATTACAGCTTGAACAACGAACATCCAAAATAACGCTTTGGTCGGATTTTTATCTGCAGCTTTACCTCCTACCGTATTGCCGATCGCAACAGCAATCCCGTAGCCTAGCAATATCCAGCTAACAGATTTTGGAGCATACCCTGTGACATCTTCTAAGATCGGTGCTAAATACGTAAATGCTACAAACGTTCCACCATAACCAAGAGCCGTAATCGCAAAAGCTAATAACAAACGACCGTTTTTAATAATTTTAAATTGATCTTTTAAGCTTGATGGTGGTGCTTCTTTTAAATCTTTCGGAACTAATATGGCACTAGCGATGATGGCAACAACACCTAGTAGAGCAACTGCCCAAAAGGTAGCTCTCCATCCAAAGGTTTGTCCGATAAATGTTCCAAGTGGAACCCCTGTTACAGTCGCAACAGTAAGGCCTGTAAACATGAAGGCGATCGCACTTGCACGCTTATGTTCGGGCACAAGATCGGCTGCGATCGTTGCACCTATAGAAAAGAACACACCATGAGAAAAGGCAGTGATGAATCGCGCGATCAATAGCAGCGTAAAACTTGTTGATAGGGCTGCAACCATATTTCCAGCAATAAAAACGACCATTAACAAAAGTAACAACGTCTTTCTGTTCATTTTATTTGTTAACGCTGTAAGGACTGGTGCTCCGAATGCCACACCCATCGCATATCCAGATATGAGTAATCCTGCTAGGGTGATCGAAATGTTAAGGTCTGATGCTAATGAAGATAAAAGTCCTACAGGTACAAACTCCGTTGTACCAATACCAAATGCCGAAATGGCTAATGCTAATAACGCGGGAAAACCACCTTTTGACTTCGACGCGTTTTCCGTTTGAACGGCTGTTGAATTCATCTATTATTCCCTCCATAAATTTTTAGTTGGTGAATGAACTAGTCATTCGGATGACTTGATGCTATTATGAAATATATACAAACTAAAAGTAAGTACGCACTTTTAAGTAATGTAGGCACTTTTAAGTAACAATTAAGTGATAGAGGTGATTATAGATGAAAAAATACAACATACCTGTTGAAGCTGCACTTGAAGTGATCGGCGGAAAGTGGAAAGTCGTCATCCTCTGCCATCTTATAAAAGAGAAACGAAGAACCGGTGAGTTGAAGCGATTAATGCCAGGAATCACACAAAAGATGCTCACACAACAACTTCGAGAACTAGAAGATGACGGAGTAATCCTTCGCGAAGTGTACAATCAGGTTCCTCCACGTGTTGAATACTCTCTAACAGATTACGGTTGGTCGTTAAAAGGGATCTTGGATTCACTCTGCGCTTGGGGTGAGCAACATATCGAGAAGACTTATCCGAATAAAGATTATGTCTTAGTTCAAACAGAAGAACTCGTTTAAATCATAAAAAATGGCAGCCACCGTGGTTGTCATTTTTTGGTTTTAATATCAAAATAATATTCTTTAGGATTTTTTAATACATTGTTAGAAGAAATAAACGTTCACATAGGGGGACTTGTGATGAATAGGAACCGTTTAACAGTTGAAGGAATGCTAGAAGTGATAAAGAACGGTCTACCTATGACGAACTCTCCGCAGAAGATTATTGTCGTTGGTGCTGGCATGGCAGGGCTCGTCGCATCAACGTTGTTAAAGAATGCAGGACACGAAGTTATCCTTTTAGAATCTACTCATCGAGTCGGTGGACGCATCTATACAGTTCGAGCACCTTTTACACACGGTAACTATTTTGAAGCTGGGGCGATGCGAATTCCGGAGATGCATAAACTCGTTTTAGCGTATATCAAGAAATACAACCTTGCGATCAATGAGTTCGTAAACAGCAATCCTCATGACCTTCTTTTGGTCAATGGTATTCGGACCACTTATGATGCTTATGAAAAAAATCCCGACATCTTAGGATTTCCGGTCTTAGAAAATGAAAAAGGAAAAACGGCTGAAGAGCTGATTGCTTATGCCGTTCAGCCGATTGCTGATTTTATTGAACGTGATCCTGATAAAAACTGGCCGATCATCATTCAAAACTTCCAACAATACTCCCTTGATAACTATCTACGTAACAACCCTTACGGAAGGTCCTTATCTGCTGGAGCCATTGATATGATCAAAGTACTCCTATCACTCGAGGGGCTTCCAGAGCTCTCTCTTTTAGAGATGCTGAGAGATATCTTAATTATTTTCAAAAAACCCCCACTTAAATATTTTGAAGTAACAGGCGGTTACGATCAGCTGCCGCGCGCTTTTCTTCAAGATCTACGGCATCATATCTATTTTGGGCAGAAGCTGACTCGACTTGTGCAGACAGAGTCTACCGTCAAACTATATACAGAGAGTCCTCAAACACTTCATCGTTTTTCATTTGAAGCAGACAAAGTTTTAATTACCTTACCTTATTCTGTTCTTAATTTTGTAGATTTTGAACCATACCACTCTCTCTCCTACCTAAAAAGAAAAGCGATTCGCGAACTGCATTATGTACCATCGATTAAGATAGGAATTGAATTTAAACATCGCTTCTGGGAAAAAAATGCCCTTTCTGGAGGAAAAACCGTCACGGATCAAGCAACACGATTCACTCATTATCCGAGTCGTATCCGACAAGACATTCCATCAGGTGTCGTGATCGGAAGTTATACGTGGGAAGATGATACGTTTCCTTGGAGGAGTTCGTCGAACGAGATGAAAATTAAAGAAACCTTAAAATATCTCGCACAGTTTCACGGTGATCACATCTATCAACATTTTGTTACAGGGTTTAGCCATGATTGGTCAACTGATCCGAATGCTGGTGGATGCTTTACCATGTTTAAGCCTTACCAAGAATTAGAGTTGTTTGAAGCGATCAAAGCTCCAGAAGGAAGACTGCATTTTGCAGGTGAGCATACAACACTCAAGCATGGATGGGTGGAAGGAGCAGTTGAATCTGGGGTCAGAGCTGCGATTGAGATGAACGCCGTTTAGCCATTAATTATGTACACAAAAACGAGCCGATATCATGTGAGATCGGCTCGTTTTTTTAAACAATTGTTTAATTTTTTGATAAGTATCGCTCTATGATAATGTTACGATGGTGTATCTCGTGACCCGCTATGATCATCATTAAGGCACGAGTGGTCACCGGATGCCCATTTGCCGTTCCTTTCCTTTCTAATGCCTTCTTGCTTAAGCTTTTAATGAGCTGTATTGTCGCCAAGCGCACTGCAACAAAATGTTCTAGCAAATCTCTTACCGGGAGGTCATCAAAACCGGCTTCTTCAACATAAGCATTTTCATCGTATCCAGGAAGTGAGCTTGTTTCCCCTCGTGCGATAGAAAGTAAACGATAGCTCATGATTCTCTCCGTATCTGTTATGTGACCAAGCACTTCTTTTACGCTCCACTTCCCTGTTGCATATCGGTAGGCAAGCTGTTCATCATTTAAAATGCTTACGATTCCTACTGTTTCTTTCATTTGATCTGTTAATACTTGGATGATATCCCCTTCAGGCACTAAGCTTACATACCCCTTATAATAATCTGCGTACTCATATCCTTCTGATTTCTTATTCATATCCTCATCCCTTTCCTTATGTATAGCGTATAATTGTATTTTTCTACTGATGCTATAAAAAAAGCAAGAAATTCAAGATAAATGAGAGGAAAAATTATATTTACGCGCTTACATTCCGTTACTACCTTTCTTCTATCCATGTTATAATCAAACGCGTTGACATCGGACCCGACTTTCATGAGAGTTGAAAGTCAAAAAACAGTTTTCAAAATAAAGAAAGAGGTGTGTTTTTGTTGGATTTTAATAAAATAAAACAGGAGTGGTTCGGTAACATCCGAGGAGATGTCCTTGCAGGACTTGTAGTCGGATTGGCTCTTATTCCAGAGGCGATCGCTTTCTCCATCATTGCTGGTGTAGACCCTATGGTTGGTTTATATGCCTCATTTTGTATTGCCGTTGTAATTGCCTTTTTAGGTGGAAGACCTGGAATGATATCAGCCGCAACTGGGGCTATGGCTCTTGTCATGGTAACTCTTGTTGCAGAACATGGACTGCAATACCTGTTAGCAGCAACCGTCCTTACAGGTGTGATTCAAATTCTAATCGGGGTATTAAAGCTCGGTAAATATATGAAATTCATCCCTCGATCTGTGATGGTCGGTTTTGTAAATGCGCTAGCTATTCTCATATTTACTGCTCAGCTTCCTCATTTCGTCGGAGAATCATGGGTCATGTACGCGATGGTCGCAGGGGCTTTAGCCATCATTTATCTTTTTCCGAGAGTGACAAAAGCGGTGCCGTCTCCTCTGATCGCCATTATCGTAATCACGATTATTGCAGTGATGTCAGGGTCAACTGTTCGAACTGTCGGTGACATGGGTGAATTAACACAAGCTCTACCATTGTTCTTAATTCCTGACATCCCTTTAACATTTGAAACGTTACAGATTATCTTTCCATACTCATTTGCTCTAGCGCTTGTGGGACTTCTAGAGTCTCTATTAACCGCTCAAATCGTAGATGATATGACAGATACGGATAGCGATAAGAACAGGGAAGCAAAAGGACAAGGAATCGCTAACATTGTTGCGGGATTCTTTGGAGGTATGGCCGGCTGTGCGATGATCGGGCAATCGGTTATCAACGTTAAATCAGGTGGTAGAGGAAGACTTTCTACATTTATTGCTGGAGCATTCTTAATGATTCTTATTATCTTACTCAACGACTTGCTCTCGATGATTCCAATGGCAGCATTAGTTGGCGTTATGATCATGGTATCCATCGGTACTTTTGATTGGTCTTCTATAACAAAACTTCATAAGATGCCAAGAACTGATGCTGCGGTTATGATCGTTACAGTCGTTACAGTGGTGCTCACTCATGATCTTTCAAAAGGCGTTCTAGCTGGTGTTATCTTAAGTGCCCTGTTCTTTGCAGCTAAGATTTCAAAAGTTGAGATATCTTCTACGATCGATAACAACAGCAAAGTATATGTAGTAAAAGGTCAGTTATTCTTTGCATCAGTAACAGATTTCGTTTCACAGTTTGACTTCTATGAACGTGTCGAGCTTGTTACGATCGACTTGTCCCATTCTCATGTTTGGGATGATTCCGCTGTAGGTGCCATTGATAAAGTCGTTTTAAAATATCGCCAGAATCAAACAGATGTTCAAATTACTGGCCTAGATGCTTCTAGTAATAAACTGGTAAAAAAATTAGCTATTTATGACAAGCCAGAATCTAATATCATCGCTCATTAACTTTTTAAAAGATACACTTCATGGTGTATCTTTTTCTATTGCAGATTTTTAGAACAATACACAAGCCCCCCCCTCTCTAATCCCTAGTATTCGTATCTTTTTAGCACACTTAGTCTGATATCCAATCTTTTTTTGTACATCTACATAAGATAAGAACAGATATATCCGTATTTAAATTTATAGAAAAATGCAATTGGATGGATCCCACAGTAATATGGTTCCATGCTTTTTTTTTCCATTGAGAGCAAAACACTACTTTCAAACGATTTATCTGGTATAAAATAAAGCTATTCATATATAAGCCTACAAAATACGTTTGATCTAAAGAGGGGTATAAGTATGTTACAAAGTAAAAACTTAAAAGAAAAAGTTCTTTCCATCCTTGAAGATAAAATTCAACTTATAAAAAAAGATGAAGGTGCGATTTATTTAGTCGGTCCAATCAAACTCCCTGTTAATTTATATGGGGATACGGTTGTTTTCAACTGGTATTGCTGGTTAGAAGGCTGTGAGCAGACCGAGAATTTTGAGGAAGTAATCGACAAGCTATCTTCTGCTAACCTGGCTGAATATCAACAGTCCAGCGTTTTGGTTTATGGTGACTTTGCATACAATGATGAAGCACTAATTCGTATGCATTCCATCTGTCACACAGGTGATATCTTTGGCAGCAAACGTTGTGACTGCGGATACCAACTAAAGCAGTCGATGAAGATGATCGTAGAACATGGGACTGGTGCGCTCTTTTATTTAGCAAACCATGAAGGCCGTGGTATTGGTCTATTTAGTAAAGCAATGGCTTACCTCCTTCAGGAAAGTGGACAAGATACCGTAGAGGCGAACGAAAGTCTTGGATTTGTAGATGATTCTAGAAATTACGAAGACGCTATTGAAGTATTAAAAGCATTACGTTCAAAACCCGTTACACTCATCACAAACAATCCGAAAAAATTAGAAGCACTTCATCAGGCTGGTCTTTCTGTTACAGCAAGAGCACCGATCTGGGGTGACGTTTCGGAGTACAATGAGAAGTATCTGCAAACCAAGATCAATCGATCTGGCCACTTAGATGAGGGAGTATTCACGAATGAGTAGTCACGAATTCTACATGCAGCTCGCCTTAAATAATGCACAAGCGATGAAAGGTCAAACAGATCCCAACCCTTTGGTGGGGTCTGTGATCGTAAATCACAACGAGATCGTTGGAGTTGGTACTCACCTTAAAGCTGGTGAACCTCACGCTGAAGTTCATGCCATTCGTATGGCTGGAGAGAAAGCGAAAGGCGGTACGATTTATGTTACACTTGAACCCTGCTCTCACCACGGACGAACGGGACCTTGTGCTGTAGCGATCGTAGAAGCTGGAATTAAGAAAGTGGTCATCGCAGCATTAGATCCAAACCCGCTCGTATCCGGAAAAGGCGTACAAATCTTAAAAGATGCAGGAATTGAAGTGGAAACTGGAATACTTCAAGAGGAATCAGAGCGTATGAATGAAGTTTTCAACAAGTTTATCGTTCAGAAGATCCCTTTCGTAACTTTGAAATCAGGAATTACACTTGATGGCAAAATTGCGAGTCATACGAACAATAGCAAATGGATCACATCGCCAGAAGCCCGTGAAGATGTGCATAAGTTACGCAATGAGAATCGAGCTATACTTGTTGGCGTGAATACGGTTATTCATGATGATCCAGAATTAACGACCCGAATCCCCAACGGTCGTAATCCGCTTCGAGTGATCATGGATTCGACGCTTAAGATCCCTCTACAAGCTAAAGTGGTAACAGACCAGCTAGCTGAAACCTGGGTATTCACAACCGAAAATCACAACAAGCAAAAAAAACTACAACTCGAAGCACACGGTGTAAAAGTGTTCATTGCAGGTGAATCTCGCGTTGACCCGCTTGAAGTTTTAAAAACACTAGGAAATAATCTGATCTCTTCCCTTTTGATCGAAGGTGGTGGTACGATCAACGCTTCATTCCTAGAAAACAAGCTTGTTGATAAAGCCGTTTTTTACATCGCACCTAAACTGATCGGTGGACAGCATTCACCTTCCTTTTTTGGTGGGACTGGAATCGAAAAGATGTCTGATGCCATACAGCTGCAAAATCTTACAGTTACTCAAATCGGCCCTGATTATAAGTTTACAAGTTATCCTAAATACGAATAAGAGGTATATATACATGAGATTTGGTTTTGACATTGATGATACGTTGATTAATCTTCGCCAACATGCTTTTCATATCTACAATAGAAAGTTGAAACAAGAAGTTCCAATTGATGTTTTTGACACGATTGAAACTTTGGAGATTCACGAACCGTTCGGTCTCTCTAAAAAGGAAGGGAATCAGATGTGGATTGATTCTATGGAAGAGATTTATTTCACAGATTGCCCTGCTTATCCTGATGCCATTGAAGTATTGCAAGAACTTCATAAAGAGGGTCATGAGATTTTCTACATCACAGCAAGACCTGCAGAGCATTGTGAAGAAACAAAGAAATGGGTCGAGAATGCTGGATTCCCAGTGCAAGAAGGCCGTTTCTTCTGTGGAATGAAAGATGAAGAGAAAATTCATACGATTAAAGATCTGAAGCTGGACTTTTACTTTGATGATAAGCCTAATGTCTTAAATACGTTAACGGAAGAGCCTGTCCAGCTTTATGTCAGACATCAAAATTACAACAAAGATTTGGACATGCCCCGTTTAACGAATTGGTCGGAATTAAAAGAGATCATTAAAAAACATAGCAGCAAAAAATAGGACGCAGTCTTTTGTTTGATGCTTCTTAAGGCAGCACGTTAAAAAACGTGCTGTTTTTTTATACGCTCGTTTTGGTGTATGGTAATAAGACTGGAGGTTAAAATGATATGCTGCTATTCTTATTACTTTGTTTACTCACTGCAGGTTTTTTTATAGAAATCTTTCAAAAGCATATTTTAAGGGTGAAAGACCCTGATATTCATGAATTATGGGCAGAATTAGAAAGCGAAGAATGGTTCCAAGAATTAAACGATATCCCTGAGACCAAGAAGTGGATTGAACTAGATAAACAGAACGGCTTATTGAAAGATCCCTATTATGTACGAAAAATAATTGATCAAAACGGACATCGTGAAGGTTACATACGCTACATCTTAGATAAAACGAAGTAATGGCTCAAACAAAAGGTTGATCTTTTGTTTGAGTTTTTTCGTTTGCCTGAAGCAAACTCGCGGAATTCCATCCAGCACTCATGGGAAAAAAATGTGATTAGCTTAAGAATTATATTTACCTATGGAATAATGCCTTCAAGTTAAAACAATACTAATTCATATTCAATTAACCGGAGGAACGTATGAGAATTCAACCTGGTGTAGCTCCAATTCATATATATGTTCTTTTAATTCTTTCATCCGGCCTCGTAAATCATGTTCTGATTATACCCGTCATCTTATCAGCTTCAGGAAGAGATGCTTGGGTAAGTATTCTTCTTTCAATTGTTCCTTATATCCTTTTTATTTTGCTAATTGGTTCGGTCTTAAAAAAATTAGGAAATCAAAACTTTATACATTTTATAAAAAAACGACTCGGTCCTGTCCCTGTCTATCTGCTCAGCGGTGTATTTATCTTATACTTTTTCTTAAATGCTACGATCACTTTCCGAGATACCATTACATGGACAAAAACAAATTATTTAATGGATACCCCAGCTCTTGTCCTATGTATTTTATTAGGCGTGCTCTGTTTTTTTGGGACTTATAAAGGACTTCAGGAGTTAAGCATGGTAGCTTTGATTGCCTTACCTTTAGTTGTAACATTCGGTTTCTTTATTGCGATTGGAAACATTCCTCATAAAGACTATTCCATGTTATTGCCGATTGCAGAGAATGGCTGGTCTCCTGTGTTAAAAGGCGGAGTTTATGTTTTATCAGGGTTGACAGAGTTAAGCACGCTTTTATTTCTTGTACATCACACTCATAAAACGCTTAAGTGGAAACACATCATTTTTGTAAGTTTTGTTTTAGTGGGTCTTATGTTAGGACCAACAATGGCAGCCATTGCAGAGTTTGGCCCTTACGCAGCCAATAAATTGAGATACCCTGCTTTTGAGCAATGGAAACTGCTAACGATTAGCAAAGAGATTACCAGGATGGACTTCCTTTCCATCTTCCAATGGATTTCTGGTGCTTTTATTAGAGTGAGTCTATTGATGTACTTAGTTACAAAATTGATTGATGTAAAAAAACACAGGATATGGCTAGTTGCTTGCCTATATATACTTGCGATTGCTTATGCCCTTGCTCCTATATCAAACATCTCTATTTTTAACTTTTTGTATCATTACTTCTTTCCGATACAGATGTATGTGATGATGCCAATTATAACGATTTTCTGTCTTTATGTTCTAGTTAAGAAATGAGGAATCTGAGATGAAGTTTATCCACCGTAAAGAAAATACTAAAATTCATGAACTTCTTAGCTGGTTCAGTCATTCCACAGACGTTGTGGTAAAAAACGATTTATTTGCAGAAAAAATAAATAATGCACATACCTTAATGTTTTGTAAAGGGTTAGTTGATACCCAGTTATTAGAAGAAAGTTTGCTTCCCTTCTTAAATGACATCGCTGAGCAGGATGATGTTGCTCTGTTTAACTCTTTAAAAAGTCGGTTTGTGGTTCATGAAATCCTTATTGATTCTGAAAACAAAAGAAAGATTGAGCATAGCTTGTTTTCAGGACAAGTATTGTTAACCGGTTCAAAACATTCTCTATATGCCATCAATCTTGCAAATACGCCAAAACGAACACCAGAAGAATCGAATACGGAGATTTCAATCCGTGGTGCGCGCGACGGTTTTATTGAAGATTTAGAAATAAATTTTGCATTAATCCGAAAACGTCTAAAAACATCTTCACTTAACAGCAAGTCCTTTACGATTGGTAGAAGGAGTCAAACGGCTATTTCCTTACTATTTATTGAAGACATAATCGACCCTGATCTCGTCGTACGCGTCGAGCAGCGTCTTTCTAAGATTGATATAGATGCCCTTGTATCAAGCAGTGAACTTGAAGAAGAATTATCTGATTCTGTTTTTTCCATTTTCCCCCTACTTGATAATACAGGTCGTCCCGATTTTGCGGTTCAATCATTACTTCAAGGAAGATTTGTCATTATTGTAGACGGTTCACCTACAGTTCTCATTGGTCCCGCTTCTCTTGCGATTACGTTGAAATCTCCAGAAGATGCTCATGCCAGTTTTTATATGGTATCGTTTGAACGAGTCCTTCGATTTACTGGACTTTTTACAACCGTTACATTACCCGGACTCTGGATAGCATTGACAACCTTTCACCCAGATCAGCTTCCTTATC
Organism: Fictibacillus nanhaiensis; assembly: GCF_049537595.1. GTDB lineage: Bacteria > Bacillota > Bacilli > Bacillales > Fictibacillaceae > Fictibacillus > Fictibacillus nanhaiensis_F. The sequence goes on along the minus strand of NZ_JBMULM010000002.1, from coordinate 49,192 downwards.
CTCTGCTCGCAACGTTAACACTCTCACGAACAGGATTACCGTTATCGTTGCCGCTTGAAATGATGATCATGGTCGTTTTGTTTGAATTGTTTAAAGAAGCAGGAGCTAGACTTCCTAGAGCTGTTGGTCAGACCGTAGCGGTATTAGGCGGACTAATCGTTGGGGATGCGGCAATACGGGCAGGTTTAACCTCTCCTACCACACTTGTTGTTGTAGCTATAACGATGATTGCCAGTTATACGTTCGTTAACCAATCATTGAGTGGGAATCTGCTTTTCTTACGTATATACACTCTAATCATGTGTGCAACGTTTGGATTGTTTGGATTTTTCATATCTATGCTTAGTATATTCTTATTAGTCAGTTCCCTTCGTTCCTTTGACTATCCATATATAGAATCTTTAGCTACACCAAATGTGGCTGATACGTTTAAAACATTTTTCAAAGCTCCTTTTACTCTTATCAAGAAAAGATCTTCGTACCTGTATCCAAAAGACGCTACTCGTCAAGGTGATCGCAATGAGAAATAAGACAAAGATCATGTTCACGTTGTTTTTCTTGCTTCTTATGCTAACAGGTTGCTGGGGATCAAGAGGGATTAATGAGCAGCTCTATATTGAAGCCTTAGGTGTGGATTATAAAGATGGTAAGTATATCGTTTATACCGAATCCGCTGTCTTCTCATCAATCGCTAAACAAGAGGGCGGTGGCGCTCAGGCAGCTGACTCTCCTGTTTTAGTCGGAAGAGAAGAAGGAGATACCCTTACAATGGCTTTCAGGAAGTTAGAGAAATCTTCCCAGTATCCACTATATTACGGACACGTACAAGTAATACTTTTTAGCGAGAGGGTGATTAAAGAAAAACTGAGTGAAGTGATTTCTCACATCGGTCACGATCCTCTAATTCGATTTACAGCATGGATTTTTGGTACGTCAGAGGAAATAAACGAAGTATTAATGGCAAAATCTCTTTTTAAGCAAGCACCAACATACAAAGTTTTGTTTCATCCAGATAGTATGTTGCAAAGAAACCACTCTGTTAACCCATTATCTATGCAGATGCTATTAAGAGATGGCAGCGAACCATTTGGATCAGCCATAATTCCTAACATAAAATTAGTAAAAGGAAAGTGGCAGGAAGATAATGATAAACCCAAGTTACCCACTATAAATGGAGGTTATGTACTTAATAGTATGAACTTTAAAGGAAAGCTGAATGATGCAGAACTTCATGGATTAGAATGGTTAACGAAAGAAAAAAAAGAGAACAAGCTTGAGATTTCATTAGGGGACACTGTTGTTGAACTTGACGTAAAAGGATATAAAATAAAGCTGAATAAGCCCGTTCAAAATGAGCTTAAGTATACAATTGACGTCAAAGCAAAAGCAACAATCGATGAAAATTTAGATATTGTTCCTCGTAAAGAACTTGAAAAGAAAATCGCCCGTAAAATGAAGAAGGATATTAAGCAGACTTATTTAAATGGACTTTCCATAGACAGTGACATTTATAATTTAACCCGTTCAACTTATCGAAAGTCACCGTCTTTAGTTAAAAAGTATGCTTTGCAGAACGACTCTTTGGATTCAGTCAAAGTGAAAGTTCAAATCGTTCATGCAGGAAGTCAGAAGTATAAAGACTAACAAAAAAACTAGCACGCATGCTAGTTTTTTTGTTTGTTACTTTCTATCGCTTGTTTTACATTCGCAAATGTTTTTATTGAAGAAAAATCGATTCCTTCAGAAACCGCATTAATCGCTAGCTCAGGACGCAAACCAGTCACCATTACGTTAATACCAAGTAATGCCAAAACACGGTATACATTAAAAATATGAGACGCCACTTCAGTATCAATGTCGACGATTCCTGAAAAATCCATGATTAACTGTTCAACTTGAAGTTCAGGAATTTTAGGCAGCACATGATTCATAAGGTGCTCTGCTCGATCAGAGTCGATGGTGCCAATCAATGGCAAAACAGCCAGTCCATTTTCGATAGGAACGACAGGTGTTGAAAGCTCACGAAGCTCTCTCTTTGTTTTCTCTAAAATCTCCTCTGACTTTCGTTCAAAGGCAAGAACCGTTTCATTAATGCTTACGTCCAGCATATGATGAACACGCTTAATAATTAATACGACATCTTCCGTAGAAAGTCCGAACTCAATGCTTATATTTAAAATAAAATCCGCAAACACCATTCGAGTATCAGGATAACGGATTAATATATCAGAGATCCGATGATGCTTTGCTGCTGTTTTCTCTCCATTTTCTCGACTCCACTCCAACAGTTCTTCAGGGACAGAACCTTCTTCACAATCGATAGATTCACTTAAAAAGGATAGGAATTCGGAATAAACTTTTCTGGCCTGACTAATGTCAGTATCGCTTACTTGGAAACCAAACTGCCCAATAATATCATCAACGATTTTATTAGCTAGAAGCTCTGCATTTTCTTTTAGATAATGGGCAACCGTTAATGTTGACTTCATCTGCTTCACTCCATATCAAGAAAAATAGTTTTATTATCATACCTTCTATGATTTTATCACTAAAAAACCAGTAAATGGCTAAACTGTGAAAATAATAAAAGAGACAAGTGCTGAGAGATTTTCAAGAAGTATTTTTTCGCATTTATTGTTGTTCTTAGAAGTAGTTGTCTTCCGTCTCAGGATGCTCGCTTTTCGCGGGGCGTGCGGTAGTAGACTCCTCGAAAAAGAATAAGGTAAATATTAAGAGTATGTAAACCTTTAAGTGATTAGGTTGAAAAGAAAAGAAACTCATGTTACCTTTATTTCGAAAACCGATATAGGTAATTGATATTGAGATGTAAATATAGGCGGTGATTATATGGAAGAGAAAACTTTACGAAAACTTTTTCTTGGTTTCATACAAATACACATTCTGCATCATGCGCTTGAACATCCCATATACGGCGTATGGATGCTAGAAGAACTCAGAGAACACGGCTATAACATTAGCACAGGTACACTATATCCCATTCTTCACTCCATGGAAGCAGACGGACTTTTGACAAAGGAAAACAAGAACGTTGAAGGAAAAATTAGAAAGTACTACACCGCAACTGAGAAAGGAAAACTCGTCTTATCAGAAGCGAGAGCAAAAGCTTATGAACTGTTTAAAGAAATCAAAGAGTAAGAGGTGAACATACATGACAGAAAACAAAAGTTTACTTAAAACACTATTAGAAATTCTTATGGTTTCAACTAGGCTAGGTCTCACTTCTTTTGGTGGTCCCATTGCACACCTAGGTTATTTTCATGAAGAATATGTTAGAAAACGCAAATGGATGGATGAAAAAGGCTACGCTGACCTAGTAGCTCTTTGTCAGTTTCTCCCTGGTCCCGCGAGTAGTCAAGTTGGGATAGGAATTGGTGTAATGCGAGGAGGCGTATTAGGAGGAATCGTATCCTTTATCGGCTTTACTCTCCCTTCCGTTATTGCGCTTATCGTTTTCGCACTTATCCTACAAGGATTAAATGTTTCTAACCTAAGCTGGATTCACGGATTAAAGCTCGTAGCCGTTGCTGTTGTGGCACATGCCATTCTAGGGATGGCTGAAAAGTTAACACCAGATTTAAAAAGAAAAACCATCGCACTGTTAGCACTAATTGGAACACTATTGTGGCAGACTGCTTTCTCTCAGGTGGGTGTCATCCTATTAGCAGGCTTATTAGGATTTTTATTATACAGAGACCAAACAGATAACGATGAAACAAAATATGAATTTCCTATTTCAAAAAAATTTGCTGTAATCTGTTTGAGTTTATTCTTTGCGTTACTTCTTCTGTTGCCGCTCTTAAGAGATCTAACTTCTAACAGCTGGATCGCGATCTTTGACAGCTTCTATCGTTCTGGATCACTTGTATTCGGAGGCGGTCATGTGGTTCTTCCGTTACTTGAGCGAGAATTCGTACCATCCGGTTGGATCAGTGAAGAAGCATTCCTGGCTGGTTATGGAGCAGCACAAGCCGTACCTGGACCTCTATTCACGTTTGCAGCTTATATTGGGGCAGTGATGAATGGTTGGCAAGGTGGATTACTTGCTACAGTCGCAATCTTCTTACCTGCTTTTCTGTTAATCTTAGGCGCCCTTCCCTTTTGGAACTTGCTTAGACAGAACGCTAAGATCAAAGGAGCTTTAATGGGTGTTAATGCTGCAGTTGTTGGAATTTTAATATCTGCCTTCTATCAGCCTATTTGGACGACTACGATTATTAAACCGATAGACTTTGCATTTGCAGCAGTACTGTTCAGCATGTTGGTTTATTGGAAACTGCCTCCATGGGTAATCGTTGTAACTGGTGCAATTGGCGGTTTATTGATTTCATTCTTATAAAATTAATTAAACGTTTGTTTAAATTTCTGAAAAAGAAACTGCTTGAGTTCTTAGTGAGCTCAGCAGTTTCTTTTCTATTTTAATAGTCATTCTCTTCACAACTTCTACATAAGTGTCCTTTATGCTAGTCATATGTTCATAAAGTTCTCATGAAGAAGAATACTAACACTAACCCATATAGGAGGTTTTATTAATGGTAAAAAATAAATTATTTATTACGATGTTGCTTTCATTCTCACTCGTTCTTTCAGCATGTGGAAAAGATGAGGCAACAAAAAAGAATGAAGACAGTCAAGATCATGCAGATCACGGAGAAATGAACCATTCAAGTTCAGGTGAAGTTCCTAAAGGACTTAAGGAGAAAGCAAATCCAACATATGATGTTGGAAGTAAAGCGGTTATGAATGCGGATCATATGAAAGGCATGGACGGTGCAGAAGCTACAATCGTTGGGGCATATGATACGACCGTATATACTGTTTCTTACACACCTACAACAGGCGGAAAAAAAGTTAAGGATCATAAGTGGGTCATACACGAAGAGATTAAAGATGCCGGTGATAAACCTCTAACTCCAGGAACAGAAGTTACGCTAGTGGCAGATCACATGAAAGGTATGAAAGGTGCAAAAGCTACCATTGATTCTGCTGAACAAACGACCGTCTACATGGTGGACTATACGCCTACAACAGGTGGGGAACGAGTTAAGAATCACAAATGGGTGACAGAAAGCGAGCTATCAAAGGACAAATAATTTTTATGGGCCCTAAATTGGGATATATGGGCCTTAGAAATTTTTTATGGACCCTTAATCTCCATTTATAGTCCTTCAAATAAGTTTATAGGCTTTTCGACAAAAGCACACATAAATATCGAAAAAAAGCCGGCGTCCCAAATCACGCCGGCTTCCTTATCTGAAAAATTTTATGTTCACGTCAGTACCTTGCTTGTACTCCCCATTTATCCAAATCTGTCCTTCGTGAGCTTCAACAATTCTTTTTACAATCGTTAAACCGATTCCGCTACCTCCATATTCTCGGTTCCTAGATTTTTCTCCACGATAGAAGCGTTCAAATACTTGTTTGCTCTCCTTTTCTGGAATTCCGATTCCCGTATCTTTTATTGATATCAAAACTGATTCGTTATCAATATGAGTGGCAACCGTAACTTCTCCCCCTCTAGGTGTATACCTTAACGCATTGCTGAACAGATTCATAAACACTTGAGACATTCGTTTGGCATCCATATTTATTTCAATATCACTAACCAATTCACTTTTTAGTAATATTCCCTTTTGTACAAATGCTCCTGATACGGCATCCACACTTTTTATGAGGATATGGTTGAGTTGTTGTGGTTTCTTATTTAGTGAGAACTCAGGTGCTTCCATGGCTGTTAAATATTCAAGATCTTGCACGATTGAAATCAGTCGATCGATTTCACTTGTTAATGACTGTATACGAACTGTAGTTGGCTCGAAAACCCCATCTTCAAATGCCTCTAAATGACTTTTAATAGTCGCTAAAGGGGTTCTGAGCTCATGAGCAATATCGGAAGTCATATTTTTACGGAAAGTTTCCTGCAATTGCAGTTTAGCGGCAAGCTGATTTAGCGAGTTACCCAGGTCATTGAGCTCGTCATCTCCAAGTGACTTCACTCTGACTTGAAGCTCTCCCTTAGCCATCTTTTCTGCCGCTTTTCTCATCTCTACCATAGGTCTTGATAAGTTCTTCGCGACAAAATAACTAATGATACAAACTAACAGAATAGCACCAATCGACGTCCAAAGAACTGAACTTAACAGCGCCTTTTCAAAGTGATGCGTTAAAGGCTCTATACTATTAAATTCCGGTACATCTTTTTGAAACATCGTAAAATGGAAATGGACTTCGTACATAATGATGAGGCCGGCAATAATGAGAATGGATGACGCAGCCAATATAAAAACGAGTGTCAGTCTTGCATGCAGACCTTTAAACATGACTGCCTCCAGTAAACTTATATCCTACCCCAAACACTGTAACGATATAGCGTGGGTTCTTAGGATCAGTCTCAAGTTTAGACCTTAAATTTTTGACGTGTTGATCGATGGTTCTGGTGTCACCTTCATAATCGAATCCTAAAATCTTCTCCACTAACTCTTCTCTTGAAAAAACACGATTGGGATGTCTGCCAAATGTCAGCAATAGTTTATATTCATTTGGTGTAAGGTTGACAAGATCGCCATGTATGTACACTTCTTGTTTGTGAGCATCGACTTTAAGCTCTCCTTTGTTATAAGTAATCTGCTCAGCCAATAAGCCCTCATCTCCTGTTCGACGCAATATCGTTTTAACCCGTAAAACAAGTTCGCGCGGACTAAAAGGTTTCACCATATAATCATCAGCGCCGAGCGATAATCCGTTGATGCGATCTTCCTCACTTACCTTTGCAGTCAACATTAAAATGGGTAATGTATGGGTCTGTCTAATTCTCTGACAGAGTGCTTCTCCACTCATATCTGGCAACATAAGGTCAAGAATGACAAAGTCTACAGAGTTATTTTTTATAAAATGAATAGCATCGTTAGCAGTAAGAGCTTCTAAAGTGTTAAACCCTTCCTTCTTTAAGTAAGAAGAGACAACATCCAACAGCTTTGGTTCATCCTCCACGATCAAAATGGTTTTCACGATTACTCCTCCAAAAGTTTAGATTACTTGTATTATAGCGAAGAATTCACGAGTTAAAAAAAATGAACTGCTCCAGAACACTAGCAGTTCACTTCATTTTTTAAGTTAGCCTCGCTTTTCGGCTTACTCTGCAAACAAGCCTCATCAATCCTCTATGTGCTACAGGAAATAGTGTAAAAAAAACGTCCAGCGTTCTACGCATCGGCATAGGGCATATGATAGGCTTATTCTTATGTATGCCGTCTATTGTCATTTTTGCTAGTTTTTCTGGAGACATCATCTTTTGTTTGTGAAATTGCTTCATAATCATATCTTTATCTATATGAATAGCTTTTGCTTTCTCAAAAATAGGTGTGTCAACAAACGTTGGACATAGTGTGCTGACTTTAATGCCGAATTCTTCTGCCTCATAATGAAGGGAAGTTGTTAACCCAACTACTGCATGTTTCGTGGTTCCATAGGCTGCAGAAACGGGAGATGGACCTAAGCCTGCAGCTGAAGCTGTGTTTACGATATGACCAAATCCTTGTTGTTTCATATATTGATAACCTGCATGAGTTCCGTGGATAACTCCCCAAAGATTAACATTCATAATTGTATTCCAGTCATCGAGAGTCATATCATATAATTCACCGTACATCGCGATGCCAGCATTATTAAACAGATAATCTAGTCTTCCAAACTCCGTATACACTTCTTTAATAGTATTCTCTACACTTGCTGCATCGGTTACGTCTAAAAATTGAAATCTTGTATTTTTAGATCCATTGTTTAGTTTCTCTTCAACCTGTATACCTAATTCATGATTGATATCCGTGATAATGACAAACACGTTTTGTGAGACGAGCTCCTCACAAAGTGCGTAACCGATCCCCGAAGCTCCACCTGTTACAATCGCAACTCTCCGCTCATCCATCGACCCAGCCACCTTTGTTACTTATTTTAAACTATGATTACTTCAATGCATCCTTTTCAATACATTGATGTTTATCAATGATTGCTGCATATTCATCTGCAACTATTTGTGCGCCTTTACTGTTCATATGAATGCCATCAAGTGTCAGATGCAATCCACGTTTCTTTGATAACTGATCAATTCTTGATGGTTTTTTATAAAAAAGAACATCTTTCATAACTGTTAATACTTTTGTACTGATATAGTCGGAACTCTTTATTGAAGACAGGTGTTGTTCAAAAACAGAATGGAGATTTAGTGTGGTAGCATTTGCATGTTTGTTCGTGATGGTTGTGATGAGGGTATTTAATTGCTTTATTTCTTTGTTTGAAACATTATTGATGTTTTCACCTACTATTGCTGGGGTGACAGTGATAATACGTTTTGAGGAAGATAAGACACACTCTAATACTTTTTGATAATAATCTTTAAACTCTTCATGGTCCTTTGCAACTGGCTGTGCTTGAACACTAAGTAGTTTTGAATAAACGTCATTAACGCCAATCCATAGGAAAGCAAGATCAAAGTTTTCTAAGTTCTTTTTTGTTAGGCGGCTATGCAAACTTTTAACAGACTCCCCCGGCTTTCCCAGGTTCACAAATGTCATGTGTGGATATTGTTTTTGTAAGAGGTGAAAAAAAGAAACACCAGGTCGTCCCTCTGTTAGACTGTCACCGATTAATCCGATTCTCATAACCATTTCCTCCTTAATTTTGAATGGACTCTAAAAATATACTTACAGCTTTCTTAAAAAGTGGCTCTAAGCTATGAAGTTCTTGAGTATTCGTGAGCTGACAAAGTCCACCAAGCCACGTGCCGATCAACACCGTCCATTCTTCCACATTGCCTTTATTAAACTCTCCTTCTTCTATCCCTTGAACGAGAATTGCACGGTAGGCACCCATTGGAATAACCGCTAATTCGTATAGCTGCTTTACGGATTCTTGACTAGATTCAGGATTGGAAGCAAGCTCCTGTCCTCCTTTTAAGAGAGGAGTTTGGTAATTATAAAGAACATGCATAGCCATTCCATATAGCTTATCGGATGCACAAGTAAAGTCATGTTCTTTGTTCATCCACTTGATATACCACTCGTTCATCGTTCGTTGTGCTAATAACACAAACAACTTTTCTTTATTCTGAAAATGATAATAGATGTGTCCTTTGCTGTAACCAGAAGCTTTTGAGATATCAGCTACTGATGTTTGTGTGTAACCTTTTTGTGAAAAGAGTAAAAAGGCTTTTTCCATGATTTCTTGTTTTGCTGTTTCACTGTTGTATCTTCTTTTGCTCAACGGTTTAATTCCTTTCTTTAAATTGAACGAACGTTCTATTTTTATTATACATTTTTTAACAGATAATAGAATGCGTTTTCTTAGAGATTCACAAAATTGTAAATAATAAAAAAAACACCCCCTAGAGTGTTTTAAACAACTGTTTAATGTTCAAGCATTTCAAAGCTGTAAAGGTCACTTTCGTTTCTTTTAGTCGCAGACTATTTTTCCTTGAAGAATGGGAGATCTTTGAAAACAGCCAACTCCACATCATCTTTCACCTTTTAAAAAAAGAATCCCCTATCACTAGGAGATTCTTGAAAACGTCCAATTATGTTTTTAAAAGAGTAAAGTTAGCTATTTCGTCTGCGCTTTCGTACATAAAGGATGACAACAGCTACAAAGAGTAACGCCAAAACAGCATAGATGATTTTGGAGTAAACGTCCATATATCCTACAATGACTTCCCATGACGCTCCAAAATACGCACCCAGATTAACGAGAGCGATGTTCCAGATCAGCGTTCCGAAAGTTGTAAGAACAAGGAATAAACCAAAATTCATATTGGACATGCCCGCTGGAATAGAGATTAGGCTTCGAATCAACGGAATGAAACGGCAAAAGAATACCGTCCATGGACCATACTTATCAAACCATGCATCTGCTTTGTGAATATCCTTTTTCGTTAATCGAAGGATATGTCCCCATCTGTCAACGACTTTTTCCATACGTTCCACGTCAAGCTGCAATCCTACACCGTATAGAATCACCGCACCCAAAACAGAACCCACTGTCGCCGCTAAAATAACACCTACTATATTTAAATCTGAAGAGTGCGTCATGAACCCTCCAAAAGTTAAGATGATCTCAGATGGAATCGGAGGAAATACGTTTTCTAATGCAATCAAGAGTAGAATTCCCCAGTATCCAAATTCGTTCATAATATTGATTAACCAATTCTCCATAACTAACTCCTTTATTTCTATAACTAAACTTCCTTGAGCAACTACTGCTTTTTTATAAAAAAGACGTGCAGAGCTTGCACGTCTTCTTTAATTTAGTGTATAGATTCTTCGTTCTTCAAATTTAATACTTCAAGTGACTTAACATGATACCCATCGATTTCTAAAATCTTGAAACGATAATTTTCTACTGAAACCTCATCGCCCATTTTAATCTCCATCTTTTCAGAAAGAATCCATCCACCGATCGTATCCACATCTTCATCGTTAATGTTTAGACCAAAAAGATCGTTCACTTCTGAAATCAATACTTTCCCGTCAAGAATTGTTCTGTTTTCATCGACCTTTTTGATATCAGGCACTTCATCCTCATCAAATTCATCTCGTATTTCGCCTACGATTTCTTCAAGAATATCTTCAACTGTAACAAGTCCTGAAGTACCACCATATTCATCGATCAAGATCGCCATATGAACACGTTCTTTCTGCATTTTTAACAATAGATCATGAATAGGCATCGTTTCAAAAACCTGAATAACAGGTCTTACATACTCTTCGAGCGAAGCATCTGGATTCTTGCCGTTAACGAAGTCTGTTAACACTTGCTTCATGTTTACCATACCAACAACACTGTCTTTATCTCCATCTATGATCGGATATCGAGTATAGTTCTCTTCTGTTACAACAGCAATGCTTTCTTTTACAGTTTCTGATTTATCGAGTGTTATCATATCAACGCGAGGTACCATAATTTCTTTAGCGGTACGGTCGTCGAATTGGAAGATGTTATTCACATATTTAAACTCTGACTGGTTGATCTCACCGCTTTTATAGCTCTCAGAAAGAATGAGTCTCAACTCTTCCTCCGAGTGAGCAAGTTCATGTTCAGATGCAGGCTTCAAACCAAACCATCCTGTAAAAATACGCGCAGATCCGTTCAAAGTTTTAATAAACGGATACATGAGCTTATAAAAGAACATGATTGGTTTTGCGATTCTCAACGTAACCGCTTCTGCCTTTTGAATAGCGAGTGTTTTTGGTGCCAGCTCTCCAATAACTACGTGTAAGAATGTAATTAAAGCAAAGGCGATGATAAACGATAAGATACTTGAAACAGATTCAGACAGATCAAACTCTACAAAAAGAGGATGCAACAAGTGCTCTACCGTCGGCTCTCCTAACCACCCTAATCCTAACGCCGTAATGGTTATACCAAGCTGACAGGCTGAAAGGTATTCGTCGAGGTTTCCGACAACCTTTCTAGCAGCTACCGCTTTCGTATTTCCCTCTGCAACGAGTTGATCCAGTCTTGTTGTACGAATCTTTACAATCGCAAATTCGGTAGCTACAAAAAAAGCTGTCAGCGCAATTAATATAGCTACCATAATTAAGTTAATAATCTCCAAATGTTCTCCTCATGGTTACATGAACCACAAGGAATACACCTCCCAGGTTGTATAAATAGTTTCGATCGTATAACACGAATAATATCTCTCAACTATTATTTACCCGAAAAGTAAAAGTAATGAATGCGCTAAAGTCATGCCTTGAGAAGAGACTTTATTTAAGAGCAGCTCTCTTTGTTTATCGTTTAGGCTTTCCATGATCGGCTTTATCTCTTTGATCTCTGCCTCTAGGTGTTTCATGAGTTCTGCGATCTGGTCCACATACTTCTCGACCTGTTCATTTTCAATACTTTTCAATTTGACTAGTTCAATCACAGACTTGATTTCATGTAAGGGCATGTTCAATTTCTTATAATGTTCGATCAACCCTAATACATGGATCGTCTCTTCGTCATATAATCGATAATTCGAATCCGTTCGAAGAGGCTGGAGTAAACCAATCTGGGAATAATAGTCGATGGTTCTTTTAGATACATTTGTTACCTCTGCTAGTTCACCAATACGATACGCCTTCCCAATATCCTCACCTCTTCCTCTTGATAATTACATACAATGTACAACAGCGAAAACCATACAGTCAACTGGACAGTTTTACATGTCACGAAACGTTCAAAAAGAAAAACTGTTTTCGTAAACTATGTTGCTTATGGAAGGAGTTGATTTCCGTTCCAGATTTTTCGCTTTCCGCGGGACAGGCGGTGAGCCACATTTATACAATTAAACCTGACCATTGTAATGAAAAGAAAATTATCGTTAAATTTCAACAAAAAAACATCCCTCTTAAACAGGAATGTTTTTTAAACACTTGTTTAATTTAAAGATACTTCCGATGCACCGTTTTTCCGTCATACGTGAACAAAACAGGCTTCTGTTCAATTCTCGTCTCCATATGAACAGGACGACCCCATAGATAATGAAGATGTGGAAGCACTTTTTCAAGGTATTTCACATCCAGCTCCATATCTTCAAAGCTATGATTGAGGTAAAGCTCCCCGTTCTTCATATAATCTGCGTCGTTGACCGTGATGTAAGGAAATCCTCCGTTTACCCTCATGCCTACAAGCTGATCACGAACTTCTTCCCACTGCTTATCAACTACCTTATATTCCTTGCCTTGCTTTTGAAAAAGGTACATGTCTTCCCGCTGAGCGAGATCTTTGGTTAGGTAATTTCGGATAAACGACATATCAGATTCCAGTTCACGGACTTCGAACATCTTTTCACGTCCTGAGCCAGGTTTTACTCCTTGTCTGATTAGTTCTTCGCTTGGGTTGTTGTAGCGTTCTTCTATGTCTTTAAAGATCTGCAAGCCCAGATAATAAGGGTTGATCGATGTCTTCGATGGCTGGACAACTCCTGCGTTTAGTTTCGCGAATTCTATTGTCTCGTGTGAGGTCAAATCCATCTCTTGCAGGATTTTTGCGTGCCAATAAGACGCCCAGCCTTCGTTCATGATTTTCGTTTCAAGCTGTGGCCAGAAATAGAGCATCTCTTCTCTCATCATGGAAAGGATATCACGCTGCCATTCTTCAAGCTCGCGGCTATATTGTTCGATAAATAACAAAATGTCCTTTTCAGGTTGGGGCGGAAATGATTTTTTCTTTTTCAATGCCGGTTTTGGACCTTTCTTGTCATCGAGTTTCCATAGATCATCGTAAGGTGTTTCTTTTTTAGGCGTAAGATCTTCCTCATCTTCAAATACATAGTTTAATTTGTTTCGCACAATTGACGGATCGATATGTTCTTGTATGGCAAGAACAGCATCTAAGAACTGTTCGACCTCTTTTTTGCCGTATAGATGTTCATATTGAGCGACTCGTTCAGCTGTTGCCGTCATGCATTCAACCATGTCTCTTCTCGTATTTGAAAAGCGAACATTGTTTTTAAAGAAGTCACAGTGTGCGAGAACATGCGCAATGATTAATTTATTCTGGATCAACGAATTCGTATCAAGTAAGAACGCGTAACACGGATCTGAGTTAATAACGAGCTCATAGATTTTACTCAATCCTAGATCATACTGAAGCTTCATTTTGTGGAACTGTTTCCCGAAACTCCAATGTGAGAAACGGGTTGGCATTCCGTACGCACCAAATGTATAAATAATATCGGCAGGACATATCTCATACCGCATCGGGTAAAAATCAAGGCCAAAGTGGTCAGCAATCTCGGTAATTTCAGCTATTGCTTTTTCTAGCTCCTTATTTTGCAAGTCCCAGTTCATATTTTCCCCCTCCTGCTATTTCCTTACTTTTAACTGTATGAAACAAAACAGGCATTCATGAGAAAACAAGTGAAATATTGGACGGGTTTCATGAACTTCTTTTTGTACAAAGTTAAAAGGTGAATCCATTTTCATGGATCCACCTTGTTTTCACCTTGCTTCATATATATCTAACATGCACGACCATCTAGAACAATTCTCTGGCGTATGGAGATTATTAATCCATAACGTTTCAGGAGCATCTAAAGCTTCTTTTACCATTACTTTTGCACTCTGGCTATTTGTACGAATCCACGTTAGCTGTTCACCTGGTAATGTTTTTGGATAAACGTCCGTTTCCCCACGAGCTGGATTCGTTAATCTCTTTGCACTTCCGTCTTTTATTCTCACACTAACTAAGAAAGGCTTTGCCCTTTTTTCCTGGGGTACCCCATAGCCCCACTCTATCTGACGGCTCACAATAATGTTTTCATCATTCAACCAAGTAAAATCCCCGTCCGCATAACCGGTGTAACTTAGATTAATTTCTTTACCACTCTTAGGATTCCATACCGTTAATCGTTTATTTTCAGATGTCAGCCTTCCGATCCCTTTTATGAAGCCAAGCTGTTTCGTATTCGGCGACCATTGGAACCAGTTCGGCTGATCCAACATGTTTCCAATCATTCGAGTTCTAGAGCCATCTAAAGAAACAACCATTAATGTATTACTGTCCGCTGACATGGATGCTGTTGGACAGGCGATGAACGCAAACCACTGATCATCCATCCCCCACTTAAATTCTGTAGTACCTATAGCAAAGAACGTTTCACTCATCTTAGGCAGCGTCGTAATGTTTTGTACTTTATTCAATTCTCCGTTTGCATTCACAGGAACGTAAAAAAGTCGAACTGGACTCCAGCCATCGGGCTCTAGATTAGCAGAAGAGGAGACAACAAATCCTCTCCCGTCAGGTGCCCAACTGTAGTTTCCTGTGCCAAGGATGACATTTTTAAAGGATGAAGCAGGTCTCGATAGGTCGATTACATTGAGCACACCACCGCTTTTCCAAGCAAGCTTCGATTCTGTTGGAGACCATCTCGTCAAACTCAAATCACCATCAAATACTTTTCTTTTTAAACGCGTTACACGGTTATACACCCATAGCTCTTTCCCTTTACGTGCTATGTAACTAATGTAGGTACCGTTGCTTGAAAACGTTGGATGACTAAGGTTAGAGCCTTCTACTAGCTTTCTTTCTATTTCCCCTTCTTTCAGCCAAAGTCCGTCATTTCTTATAAATGCCGCTCTTCTATCAGAAGCTTCTGCAAAGTTTGAGTGGCTAATTATCATACTAATAAAGATCAATCCGAAAAGTAGAAAACGTTTCATGTGATCACCTCATTAGTAACATGAGCGAAATGAAGAAAATCATACTAAAAAAACTCAGGAACAATGATGTCCCTGAGCTTATCCAACCTTATTCTCCTGTTTCAGCAAAGCGTTTGATGCGAGCTGCGATCTCATCCCGAACGCGTTGGAATTCACTCCACTCTTTTCCTGCTGGATCATCGAATCCCCAATGTTCACGCGTTTTGTGAGGTGGAGTTGCTGGACATACATCGTTTGCATGTCCACATAATGTTACGACTAAGTCTGCTTTTTCTAGAATGTCTTTGTCGATCACATCTGATGTCTGATTCGTAATGTCAATATCCACTTCTTTCATCGCTTTGATCGCGTTTGGATTAACACCATGTGCTTCGATGCCAGCTGAGTATACGTCATATTTATCACCAAGGTAGTGGTGTCCAAATCCTTCTGCCATCTGAGAACGGCAAGAATTACCTGTGCAAAGGAAATAGATGATTGGTTTAGCCATTTTGTAAAACCTCCTGTAGTAAAGAACTTCTTTCGGAACTATCATAATATAAGTATATCCTTATATCAATATTTATTTATATATTCTTTGACATTTTATATAAACATATGGTTATATACTAATGAGGTGAAGTCAATTATGGAACTTGATCAGTTAACGGAATGTTATAAAGCAATGGCAGATAAAACACGATTGAATATATTAGCATTACTCCGCCACGAAGAATTATGTGTATGTGAGTTAGTTGATATCTTAAAGATGACACAGCCTAGTATTTCACAGCACTTAAGAAAATTGAAGCAAGCTAAACTCGTTAAAGAACGACGTAACAGTCAATGGATCTTCTACTCCATCGATGGAGAGATCTATCCATTCATTAAAGCAAACTTAGATTCATTGCCTGATATGTCAGCTAAGATTGAAGAGTTAAAAGCTTCAGGTGGAAAGGTTTGTTGCTAACTTAGAATTACATAAAATAGGGGGGATTCTTATGAACAGCATGGCATTAATGGCCTTCGCTGTATTTTTAGTTACGATTATTTTTGTTATCTGGCAACCACGCGGACTTTCCATCGGTTGGTCTGCTACCGTCGGAGCCATCATCGCGCTTCTTCTTGGCGTGGTTTCACTCGCTGATGTGTGGACGGTTACTGGTATTGTTTGGAATGCTACATTAGCTTTTGTAGCGATCATCCTCATATCAATTATTCTAGATGAGATCGGTTTCTTCGAATGGTCCGCCTTGCATATGGCGCGACTTGCAGGTGGAAACGGTAAAAAAATGTTTGCCTATGTGATCCTGCTTGGAGCTGCAGTTTCAGCATTTTTTGCAAATGATGGAGCAGCATTAATCCTGACTCCTATCGTACTTGCTCAAGTTCGAGCATTGAAATTAAAAGAAGCCATGATATTACCGTTCATTATGGCAAGTGGGTTTATTGCAGATACCACATCATTACCTCTTGTTGTCTCAAACTTAGTAAATATCGTGTCTGCAGATTTCTTTAATATCGGATTCGTTGAATACGCAAGCCGCATGATCGTGCCGAACTTCTTTTCACTGTTCGCTAGTATGCTTGTTTTGTTCCTCTTTTTCAGAAATGATATACCGAAGAACTATGATCTCTCTCAGCTCAAGCAACCAAAAGAAGCCATTCGAGATGAAAAGATGTTCAAGCTTTCATGGATCATACTAGCTGTTCTATTAATTGGGTACTTAACGAGTGAGTTTATTGGTGTTCCTGTCTCATTCATTGCAGGAGCTGCAGCTCTTTTCTTTATCATCGTTGCTCGTAAAAGTCCTGCTATTCAAACAAAAAAAGTAATTAAAGATGCACCTTGGACTGTTGTTGTCTTTTCAATTGGTATGTATGTAGTCGTTTATGGTCTTCGTAATGCAGGACTTACAGATATGCTCGGCAGCTGGATTCAAGTAATCGCTGATCAAGGGTTGTTCGCTGCTACAATCGGAATGGGTTTCTTGGCAGCTATCTTGTCATCTGTTATGAACAATATGCCAACGGTTATGATTGATGCACTAGCTATACAGGGAACAGAAACATCAGGAGTTATTCGTGAAGCATTGATATACGCGAATGTAATTGGTTCTGACTTAGGACCAAAGATCACTCCGATCGGTTCACTTGCCACTCTTTTATGGCTGCACGTCTTATCGAAAAAAGGTGTGAAGATTACATGGGGCTATTATTTCAAGATCGGAATCATCTTGACTGTCCCAACACTTTTCATTACGCTTACCGGCCTTTACTTATGGTTATTGCTATTATCTTAATAAGAAGGAGAGATCATGATGATTCAACGCATGCATGTCGCAGTCAACTGTTCAGACTTAGAAAAATCTCTAGCGTTCTATAAAAGCTTTTTCGGTACGGAACCGACAAAAGTAAAAGAGAATTACGCGAAATTTGAGCTCGATCAACCCGCTCTTCACTTTTCATTGAATGCACGTCCCTTTTCTAAAGACGGAGTCCTAAATCATCTCGGTTTCCAGGTTAACAACACGGAAGATGTTCTAGCCATGGGAGAAAGACTTAGAAAATCAGGACTGCTGTTAATCGACGAGATGGATACAACTTGCTGTTACGCTGTTCAAGATAAAGTATGGGTATATGATCCGGACGGCAACGCATGGGAGATCTTCTATACAAAGGAAGACTCAGAATTTGAATCTGCTGGTGATGCACGAGATTTATCTTTATGCTGTGCACCCCCTCAACAACCTCAACCCATCACGCTAGGTTTCACAAAAAAATAAACAAAAAATCCCTCTGCACAATTTTAGATGCGAGGGATTTTTATTATGATTAAATGGTGGATATAGCAACGATTTCATCAATACGAATTATGATCTGATCCCAATAGTTATGGTTATCGCTCATCACACATAGCGTAATATAATCTCTTTCTACAGCTCTTAGTCTACCTTCGTAAGAATGATTTGTTGTATCCACCACAACCTGCCTCTCCAAAAGACACTTTGCTTCTCTTCTGAAGTTCTTCAACACCAATCACCTTCCCTATTTTGCACTGCAAGCAAGGGGCTTTCTATACTATTACATGCACAAAAAAGAAAAGAGACACGGACAAACACCCTGTGCAGATGACTATTCTTGTACAACTAAGCATATTATGTAGAAATAATCTTAGACAGGGTGAATGCCATGTTTGAACGGACGATAGCGATTTTCTTAGGAAGCGTGTTACTTGGCATAGGCATTAATGGTTTCATTGTCCCCTTTCACCTTCTCGACGGAGGAATGATTGGCATTAGTCTTCTCGTAAAGTATGTGTGGGGTTATAAAGTCGGACTTACGATCATTATTCTAAGCATTCCTATCTATTTAATAGCTTGGAAACTAGAGCGTCGATATTTCATAAACAGCGTTCATGGCTTACTCGTATCGTCATTGATCATTGATTTGTTATCGCCCCTAAGAGGTGTGTTTTCCGTTTCTGTTATGGAAGGTTCTGTGATCGGAGGGCTGTTCATCGGAACAGGGATCGGTTGGATGCTGCGTCATGAAACAAGTACTGGGGGCACAGACCTGATCGCTCTTTTCCTTTCCAGATGGTTTTCCGTAAGTGTTGGGATGGTAATCTTCTTGATAGATGCTGCAGTGATCATCGCGGGGCTTTATGTGATGGGAGAAGGAATTCTCTTCTACTCACTCGTAACGATTCTTTCTGTCGGATTCGCAACCATGACGATGACACTGATCCGGTCGATCAATTTCTATAAAAGCATATAGGGGGACTGACCCCTTACAATTTATTTCCCGCTTCATTTTGTTCTTCGACAGCTATGCATATACTCAATAACATATAGTCGAAGTCGCTGCTTTCCACTTGTTAGATAATCAATCACACTATTTCCTATCGTAAAAATAAAAGCAGGACCCGAAGTATCAGGAAAATACTTCAGGTCCTGGTTTCTTCTCCACTCATCTAGATTAATTTCAACCAAGGATATCTAGCCATATCTTGATCGACGTAGCAACAATCAATGCTGCTAAGATAAATTGAAGAATTTTTGTATTTACTTTCTTACCAAACTGCGCTCCAAGTGGAGAAGCGATCAAACTAGCTACTACCATAATCACTGCAGGCCATAGTAACACTTGCCCTGTCGTGATTTTACCCACAGTAGCGCCGATTGATGAAATAAACGTAATAGCAAGTGATGTAGCAATCGTCATTCTCGTTGGTATCTTTAGGACGACTAACATGATCGGTACAAGGATAAATGCACCTGCTGCGCCAACGATACCCGCTGCTATACCTACAACAAATGCTAACACGGCAGCAAGCCATTTATTGAACCTCACTTGATCTAAAGGGGTATCATCAATCCCTTTTTTAGGGATCAACATCATAATAGCAGCTAATGTAGCTAGTACAGCATAAACAATATTGATCTGCCCTTCTGACATGGATTCTGAACCAAATCCCCCAATAAAACTACCTACTAGGATGCTACTACCCATATAGATGATTAAGGTCTTGTTCAGATAACCGCCTTTACGATACGCCCAAACCCCACCTATCGTCGCAAAGAATACTTGAACAGCACTAATACCCGATACCTCATGAGCTGAATATGCTGTGAAGCCGAGCATCGCTGGAATATAGAGAAGCATTGGATACTTGATGATGGAGCCGCCGATACCTACCATTCCAGATATAAAAGAACCTATAAAGCCAATTAGAAAGATTGTAATAATGAACCCTAATTCCATGACTTCACCTCCCCTAAAACTAATGTTTCTTAAATAAACAAGTTGATCTTAGATTCATCTGCATCAGCTAGGTATGAAGCAACTCCTGCATAATCCAGTCCATCAATTAGCTCCTCTTTCGTAATACCCATTACATCCATCGACATCGTACAAGCAACCATCTTAACATCTAAGTCTTGAGCCATTTCAATTAACTCTTTTAGCGTTACGATGTTTTTCTTCTTCATCGTATATTTCATCATCTTCGCGCCTAAGCCGCCATAGTTCATTTTAGAAATGCCTAGCTTTTCAGGTCCTTGCGGCATCATTTTTGCAAACATCTTATCCATAAATGATTTCTTAACGTTTACGTATTCTTCTTTTCTTAAGATGTTTAATCCCCAGAATGTAAAAAACATCGTTACTTGTTTCCCCATTGCAGCTGCACCTGTTGCGATAATAAAACTTGCCATCGCCTTATCAAGGTCACCACTAAATACGACCATTGTTGATTTATCTTGTGTTTGTTGTTCCATCGTTGAACACTCCTTTTTAAATCAGATACCTATACCTCTATAGGTATCTGATTTCACAAATTTTTTTGTTAACCTTTTTGAATATAAAACTTAAATACGCCGTCCTCTTCTTTATGCTCTAAGAGTTCATGACCAGAAGATTTAGACCATGCAGATAGGTCACTGACTGCTCCCTTATCTGTTGCTAATACTTCTAAAATGTCTCCACTTGAAAGTGTATCCATTGCTTTCTTTGTTTTGACGATCGGCATTGGGCAAGATAATCCTTTTGTGTCTAAAGTTTGAGTTACGTTCATTTGTAAAACCTCCAGATAGTTTTTTATTTTTGCTCAGTTATCAGTGATTGCACAGCGGTTTGGACCAATTTCCATCTCACGCTGTTCATCCGTTGATGGGTCGATTTTCCCCATGTTCGTTTGACGAATTTCTTGATAAGCATTTGGCTGAGGCGGCAAGTTTTCCGTTACAGCTCTTCGAAACTCGTCTTCGCTCTTAATGTTTAATCCTTCGTTCTTTTCAAAAAGATCTCCAAGCGGAGCAGAAACCACACCTTTTTCATCCAATTCGCTGATCTTTCCAAAGTGAGCAGGTAACACGACTAGATCTTTAGATAAGTTGTTGTACTTGTTATAAAGTGAATCACGTAGATCACTAACCCAGTCTTCTGCTTTACCTGCAAGATCTGGACGTCCGATTGAATCAACGAACAGAATATCTCCAGAAAGCAAGAATTGTCCGTCAACGATCATAGAAGTACTCCCAACCGTATGGCCTGGCGTATATAAAGGTTGAATCTCAATCTTCGTGTTTCCGATCGTAATATCTTTGCCTTCTTCTAATTCAGCATAAGAGAATGTTACTTCTTCACCATCTTTTGGTGGTAACCAATAGGTTGCACCTGTCTTTTCTGCCAGTTTACGTCCGCCTGAAATATGGTCAGCATGAAGATGGGTATCAATCATGTGCTTAATTTTAAGATTATTTTCTTTTGCAAAATCTTCATACGTTTCAATCGTACGAGCAGAGTCAATAATAGCCGCTTCTCCGTTCGATTCTACAAGGTAAGAAAGACATCCCTTACCAATACGGTTAAATTGATAGATCGAACCTCCATCTTTCAAATCTCCAAGCTTCACCGGCATCAAATACTCACTCCAAGACTTCATACCACCTTCTAGGTAATAAACATCTTTTATGCCTGCTTCATCTAGCATCTCTGCTACCATGA
Source organism: Fictibacillus nanhaiensis (assembly GCF_049537595.1). Classification (GTDB taxonomy): domain Bacteria; phylum Bacillota; class Bacilli; order Bacillales; family Fictibacillaceae; genus Fictibacillus; species Fictibacillus nanhaiensis_F. The sequence continues at coordinate 27,485 of NZ_JBMULM010000002.1, read as the reverse complement.
CAGAAGAGCCTTCTTTAGCACAGACAACTAGAACTTCTTCTTTTGGAAGATCTTCTAATACATCTTCAACGCCATCGATCAAATCAAAATAAGGACGGTTAATGGATTTGATTCCTTTCCCTTCAATCTTCCAATCTTTATAATCCCCTTCATTACGAACATCCAGAATGAACATATTTCCTTCAACAACTCGTTTTGCCACTTCTTTAGCTGATAATGCTTTTATCATTTCGAAAATACCTCCCTAGGTATATTTAAGGTTAAAATTTTTTATTCAGTCGGCCCATTCCATTCCACCATACCAGGTAACACATTCTTAACACGCCCAAACCCATGTTCAGCTAGCATTTGAGCTGCCATATCACTTCTTGATCCTGTACGACAAATAACATGAATCACTTTGTTTTTATCGAGAGTATCTAATTTACTTTCGAGTTCTCCCAATGGAATAGATACTGCCCCAGGTATACGTTTGAACTCATACTCCGCGGGCTCTCTAACATCTAGAAGAAGCATATCATCTTTATTTTCAGCCAATACTTTTTCTAAATCGTCGTTTTGAATCGTATGTTCAAACTTCACCGCTTCTTTCACTTCACCAGGATTTGATTTTCTTAAATAGTGCTTAAGAACATCTCCGTCTTCTTTTGTACCTAAATATTGATTTCCTGTGTTTCTTGCCCAACCTTGAATATCAGCCAACGAACCTTTATCTGTTGCCTGAACTTCAATAACTTGACCTGCCTCAAGCTGATCCATCGCTTTTTTTGTACGAACGATTGGCATTGGACAAGATAATCCTTTGCAGTCTAATACGTGATCCACTTTAATACTCATTTAAAACCCTCCAATTATTTATTAGTTGTTTTACCATTCCAAGAAAGCATACCGCCTAACATGTTCACTACAGCAAATTGATTTGAAGCTAAGATCGTACAAGCTTTTTCGCTTCTTTTACCAGAGCGGCAAACCAGCACATACTCTTTGTTTGAATCCAAATCATGAATTCGGTTAGGGATCTCTCCAAGCGGAATATGTGTTGCTGTCGGAATCATCCCTTGAGAAACTTCATCGTTTTCACGAACATCAATGATATTTAATGGATTACCGCTTTCTAATAATCGTTCTACTTCTTTTGCTTCAATCGTCTTAATAGACACAATTGATATCTCCCATCTACAATAAATACTTATACCCGTATAGGTATAGAAAATGATAAAAAAATATATGTTTAACTCCGTAATTTAAGTTCTTTAATACCCATAGGGGTATGGTAAATGATAAAAGAAAATCTGTCAACAGTCTTACTACTGACAGATATTTATCGGCTTTTCACTAAAAGTTGTACAGCTTCTTTCACAATATCAGAGTTCATCTCTTCTCCGCTTTCCATTTGTTCACGTAAACACTGTTCAAGGTTGGTGCCTACGATTAGACCAATTGTACGATCAATCGCTGTACGGGATGCGGATAACTGAGTAATAACGGACTTGCAATCTTGTTCTTCTTCTAGCATACGCAATACTCCACGTATTTGCCCCTCAATTCTTTTTAAACGATTCTTCATTTCTTGTGTGTATTCCATTTCAGCACCTCCTTATAAAATACCTATAGGGGTATACTACATCTCTTTAATATTAATGTCAACTCAGATGAATGAATATGGCTGCAAGTGTATGACTTGCAGCCTCTGTTCTTCTTATTGTACCACTTTTTGCATTCTTTCATGAACCATATCCATCACTGATTGTTTGAGGTTCACTAAAGCTTCATCTGCTTTCTTATGAGAATCCGCGTTAACACCAAAATAAAACTTCACTTTCGGTTCTGTTCCTGACGGTCTAACGCAAAACCATGAACCATCTTCTAATTGATATTTAAGCACATTTGATTTAGGAAGGTGGATGTCACTCTTTTCATCTTTAACTACATCGTACTGAACACTCGCTTTGTAGTCTTCAGAAACCACTAATTTTTGACCGTTCACTTCAAGCGGCATCTCAGCTCTAAAACCGGCTAATAAGTTTTCGATCTGTTCGGCTCCAGACTTCCCTTTTAATGTTAATGACTCTAGGCCTTCCTTATAAAACCCATGTTTCTCGTATACATCATCTAAAGCATCAAAAAGTGTTTTTCCTTGTTTTTTGTAATAAGCAGCCATTTCTGCACCCATCAAACAAGCTTGAACAGCATCCTTGTCACGCACAAAATCCCCGATCAAAGAACCATAGCTTTCTTCATATCCGAAAATGAAGGTATGTTTTCCGCTTTTTTCGTATTCTTTGATCTTTTCACCGATAAACTTAAAGCCTGTTAGTGTATCTTCACATGTCAAACCGTATGATTCTGCGATAACTCGTCCAAGTTCTGAGGTTACGATTGTTTTAAAGATGATTCCTTTTGAGCATAAGCTGCCCTTCTCTTCACGTTGAGAAAGAATATATTCAATCATGAGTGCACCTGTCTGGTTACCTGTAAGGATCTCATACTCACCTTTGCTGTTCTTAGCCGCAATTCCTACTCGGTCTGCGTCAGGGTCAGTTGCCATTAAAATATCTGCATCTGTTTCTTGTCCGTACTTAATTGCCAACTCGAACGCAGCATGCTCTTCTGGATTAGGTGATTTTACCGTTGAGAAGTTAGGGTCTGGCTGTTCTTGTTCTTTTACGACTGTAACATTCGTAAAACCTAACTGTTGAAGTCCTTCTCTTACAGAAATATTTGCCGTTCCGTGAAGAGGCGTGAAAACGATGCTTAAGTCATGCATCTCATTGATCACTTCACGGTTTAAACTAATTTTTAATAGTTGCTCCATGTAAGCATTGTCGATTTCTTCCCCAACAATCTGGATTAACCCTTCACTTTTGAGTTCCTCTTCGGATCTCACATTGATAGAAAGTTCATCATCAACGGAATTAACTTTTCCGATCACTTCATCAGCCTCTTTTGGTGGCAGCTGTCCGCCATCTGGACCGTATACTTTGTACCCGTTGTATTCGGGAGGGTTATGGCTTGCTGTAATTACAATTCCTGAATAAGCTTTTAGGTATCTAACCGCAAATGACAATTCAGGTGTAGGTCTTAAGCTTTCGAATACGTAAGCTTGAATACCTTGAGAGGCTAATGTTTTCGCTGCTTCCATCGCGAATTCAGGTGATTGATGACGAGAATCGTATGCAATTGCAACACCGCGCTTCTTAGCCTTCTCACCTTGATCTTCAATAAAATGAGCCAGTCCTAAAGAAGCTTTACGAACTGTGTACGTGTTCATACGATTTGTACCAGGTCCGATTTCTCCACGCATACCACCTGTTCCAAATTCTAAATTTTTATAAAAGCAGTCTTCAAGCGCTGTCCTGTTTTCTTTGATTTCCTCTAATGCAGCCTTTAATGGTTGTTCGAGTTCTTCGTTCCCTACCCATTTCTCGTATGTTGTCTCCCAGGACATAGTACTGCCTCCTTATGTTATATAAAATGAATGCAAATTGTTTTTTTGTTAGTTTCGATATGAATCGAGTTTTTCCTGCCCTATCTATTAAATACGGCCTTTATTATACCGCTTTCAGCACAAAAAATAAAATCAGACTCATAACCGCTGTACTTCATTGACAAGGTTCGTGATATTTCCCGAGGAATAGAAAAAAAGCGGCAAGCTATCTATCGCCTACCGCCCTTCTCATCGTTATTTGCTTTTATCTTTTTGAACAACGCTATAGAGATCTAACCTTCTATCTCTAAGAAGGGTTACACTTCCTGTTTTACGTTGTCTTCTTAAAATCTCTAAATCCACATCACCTACAACGACTGTCTCAATATTCGGGTGACATTCTCCAACGATTCCGTCTCTTGGGAACGAAAAGTCAGAAGGAGTAAAGATACCAGACTGCGCATACTGTATGTCCATGTTCTCTACTTGCGATAAGTTTCCAACTGTTCCTGCGATCGCTGTATAGATCTCATTTTCAATCGCACGTGCTTGCGAACAATATCGAACACGTAGATATCCTTGACGATCTTCTGTACAGAATGGGGTGAAGATAATCTTTGCACCTTGATCGGTTACAATACGTGAAAGTTCAGGGAATTCGATATCATAGCAGATTAGTATCGCAACTTTTCCGCAATCTGTATCAAATACTTGTACTTTATCACCAGCCGTAATTCCCCACCATTTTCGTTCGTTCGGTGTGATATGAATTTTATATTGCTTATCAATCGTTCCATCTCTTCGGAATAAATAAGCCACGTTATAGATATCCCCATCTTCTTCAACAAAGTGGGAGCCACCGATAATGTTCACGTTATAACGTACAGCAAGATTCGTAAAAAGTTCGATGTATTGCTCGGTAAACTCGGTTAGCTTACGGATGGCTAAGCTAGGACTCTTCTCCTCACAGAACGATAACAACTGAGTAGTAAGAAGCTCTGGAAACACAGCGAAATCTGAACCTTGATCTGATGCAACATCTGTATAATATTCAACCTGTGTCGCAAAATCTTCAAAAGAATCAATCGTCTTCATCATATATTGAATCGTTGTAATTCGAACAGGCTCACTCGTTTTAAAATACTTTTTCGTTTTATTCGGAATGTAGTCAACATTGTTCCATTCCATTAGTGTCGCATAGGCATTTGATTGTTTATCATCAGGCAGATAGCTCTTATTTAAACGCATCACTGTAAAACCGTTCATCAATTGAAAAGTTAACACTGGATCATAGATGTTATGCTGAATGACTTCTCTTACATATTCGCGTGGCGTCATTTCTTTTGAATGTTTATGATAGTTTGGAATTCTACCGCCTAGAATAATACTTTTTAGGTTCTTCTGCTCAGCTAGCTCTTTACGGGCTTCATATAGTCGGGCACCAATCTTCATTCGGCGGTATTCTGGGTGCACCATCACTTCGATACCGTATAAGTTAAACCCTTCTGGATCATGGTTCGTGATATAGCCTTTATCTGTAATCTCATCCCATGTATGCTTATCATCATACTCATCAAAATTAACCATTAAGCTTGAGCAGCTTCCAACAATCTTTCCTTCATACGTTACACAAAATTGTCCTTCTGGAAAGATACGAAGATGACTTTCTAGTTGCTCACGTTCCCAAGGCTCCATGTTCCCGGGAAAACAAATCTGCTGAAGTTCTAAGATTTCATCAATATCTTCAAACTCAATGTTGCGTAGTTCTATTTTTTTCTCGAATTTTGAAACATCAATTTCACTCATTTTATCCACTCCTCTAACTAACTTACATTGCTTACTTCCAATTCTTCATCCGTTCTTGCAGGCTGCCCGTGAAGAACTCTATTACATTTCCATCCGGATCGTTAAAACTAACTGTGTTTCCCCCGCCTCTTTGTATCGGTCCTCTCGTGATTTCAACCTTTAGTTCACGTAGCAACTGAACTGCTTTAGGAAAATGCTCTTCAGAAACTGTAAATGCAACATGATCAACCCCTATTTGATTTTTATCTATAGGTTTTGCATTCACCATTTCTATCAGACACAGCCACACTCCCCCGACGTCTAAGTATATATCTGTATTCCCTTTATGAACGTTTTTAGCACCTAGTACGTTCCTATAAAATGTTTTGGAACTCTCTATATTAGAAACTCGAATCGTAATATGATTGATGCCCTGCACGTTAACCATATTGGTTTCTTTACCCTTTTTTCACTGCCTGCTGAATGAGTGATGCAAGATTTAACTCTGCTAAAGATTCCATCTGATAATCCACATCGCTAAATGTCATATGTTTTGTAACAGGATTAGGAATGGCCACACAATATAATCCTGCTTTTTTTGCTGCCATTGATCCGTTTACAGAGTCTTCAAAAGCGATCGCTTCATTAGGCTTTACATGTAAGGCTTTAACCGCTTCAAGATATAGCGCGGGATCTGGTTTTACACTTTCAACATCATCGGCTGTTTTAATCACTTCAAAATGGTGCTTCAAGCCTATTCTATCTAAATGCTCTTCTACCCATTTACGCGAAGAACTTGATGCAAGACCAACCTTTAATCCGAGTTCTTTTGCAGCTTCAAGGTAATCAAGAATTCCTGGAAGTTCCCGTTGTTCCGATATTAAAGCAAGTGCACGCTCTGTCTTTTTTGCTCGCAGCACTTCATGATCAAGCTTTTGATCAATCTGTCTCTCTAAATATTCGTAAGGGTTAAAATCAGAATGGGTACCGATACATTCTCCCCAAACTTCGAGCGGCAGATCGCTTCCATGTTCCTGATACAACTCTTGAAAAGCGTTGTAATGCTGCGTTTCTGTATCCAAAATTGTTCCATCAAAATCAAACACCAATGCCTTGATCACGGTTAACCAGCCCCATCTTAAGCGTTTTATACTATTTTCTTGTATTTTTCTAAAAGACGCAAGAAAACCGATTATTAATGAAGGACATTTGTTCTAAACATGATTTTCTTACCATTGCTTGTGGCGATAATGGCTCCGAGCTGATCTGTCCGATAGACAGTCATCTTTCTGTTATCTAAACGATACATCACTTCTTTCGATGGGAACTGATAGGGATTATTCCTGCCGACCGAAATCACAGCTGTTTTCGCTTTGACTTTTTTCAAAAATTCCATCGTCGTCCCCGTATTGGCTCCATGGTGACCCAATTTAATAACATCTGCCTTCACTCCACCACGCTTCAATATCTCCTTTTCTTCTTCAGCACCTGCATCTGCCATCAGAAGAAAATTCTTTTTGCCATGCTTGATTTTAATCACTGCCGAGTAATCATTGATGTGTTTATAATACGAACCCTTAGGGGCCAGCATTTCAACCTTTACAGAAAAGCCCATCTTAAAATTTACACCTGCTTTTGCGCGATCAACCGGTATTTGTTTTTCGTTGATCACACGAAAGAGGTCATGATAATATTTGGTGTCGTATGGAAGGTTAGGCATGTATAGAACACTCACGGGGAACGCTCGTATCACATCATCTAGCGAACCAATATGGTCATGATGAGGATGAGTAGCTACAACGATATCTAGGTGGGTAACGCCTTCTTTTTCTAGATAAGAGATGATCTTATCACCGTCATGTTCATCTCCACCATCGATAAGCATCGTTTGTCCGTTTGGTGCTTTTATAAGAATACAGTCGGCCTGACCAACGTCTAAAAAGTGTATCGTCAACGGATCAAACCAGTCCGCACGAGCTTCATGAGGAACAATAGTTAACATAAGCATTAAGCTCAAACAGAAAACAGCAAGCTTGTTAATGGTTTTCAAATCTCACACCCCTTTACATCCATTTTTTTCGTCCATAATGCGTAACCTTAGTTATATGTAATTATGTTGAATTCAACAACAAAACCCGCCATCCAATACATGGATGCGGGCGATTGGTCTTTTTATGAAAGTCGTTTTCTATAAACTCATTCCTAATTGACTATTGCTTGGAATTTTATCTAGAATTCTCAAAAAGATTGTTACGATCAAGTCAGTTTTATTTTTTCACCATCGCAAGTTGACTGAAGTGTAAGGTGCGAGACTCCTGCGGGACAGGTGGGCAGGTGAGACACTTAAGAGTGAAACGAACGAATGTGGCTCACCGCCTGCCCCGCGGAAAGCGAGCAACCTGTAACGGAGGTCGACTTCTTTCAAAGACCCCTAAGAGTAAAACTTAAATGTTCACTTCATTCTTCTTAAAAAAGCTCTTCATAGCATGATACACATCGGCTTTTTCTTTCAAGATATAATGACTAAACTTCGGATTATCCATATTCTTATACACACTCATCAAAGTAGAATGCCGATTATACGCGTTCACTTCACCATAACCAAACATATTAGAATGCTCCATAATTTGTTGAACGAGTTTCACGCATCTTGCATTATCACTCGTAAGGTTATCTCCATCAGAGAAATGGAACGGATAAATGTTATAACGGCTCGATGAATATTTCGTCTCGATCAACTCAAGCGCTTTACGATAAGCAGATGAACAGATCGTTCCTCCACTTTCACCTTTGTTAAAGAAGTCTTCCTCTGATACAACTTTTGCCTCCGTGTGATGTGCGATAAATTCAATCTCTACTTTCTCATACTTAGACCGCAAAAAGCGTGTCATCCAGAAGAAGAAACTTCTCGCCATATACTTTTCCCAGATTCCCATCGAACCTGAAGTATCCATCATAGCGAGGACGACGGCTTTGGATTCAGGTTTGACGACTTCGTTCCATGTTTTAAAGCGAAGATCATCATTATGGATAGGAGCAACACTTGGTTTTCCGATCAAAGCATTTCGTTTGAACGCTGTTAGAATTGTTCTTTTTTTATCCACGTTCCCCATGAGCCCTTTTTTACGAACATCATTAAATTCGATCTTTTCCATTACAATCTGGTCTTGTTCTTTTTGTTTGAGGTTAGGCAGTTCTAGTTCTTTAAACAGCATCTCTTCTAGTTCAATGATTGAAACTTCAGCTTCTGCATAATCGACACCTGGTTTGTCGCCTGCAGGTCCTTTCCCTTTTCCGGCCCCGCTCTGTCCGGCACGTCCATCTCTGGCTACTACATCCCCCACCTGACTATCTCCATCACCTTGGCCTACGTGCTTGTTCTTGTCGTAGTTGTATCGGATTTTGTATTCATCCATAGAACGGATTGGAATCTTAATCACATCACGCCCGTTGGATAAAATGATATTCTCTTCACTTATCAAATCCGGCAAGTTGTTTTTAATGGCTTCCTGCACTTTTTCCATATGCCTTTGATGATCTTGATATCCTTTTCGGTGGAGGGACCAGTTTTCCTGAGACACAACAAAATTGTTCTTTTCCGGCTCGCTCATCGTTTTCCCCCTCCAGAGCAGCAAGAGTCAATGCTGCTTGTTCTTGATCAACCCGGGGCATAACTTGCTTGTAACAATCCGCTATTATCAGAAAAAAAGGGTTGGTTACACTATCATATGCACGTACTTCTTAGAATTGCTAAACTTTCACGATAAAAAAGCCCTCTTTTCTAAAAAAGAAAAGAAGGCTTTGTTTTGTATTTATTTATCATATTCTTCTTTGTCATGCTGCTCGGGGTCTGGCGTTTTCCCACTTTTACGAACTTCTTCGTTAGTGGAGACGTGTTCCATCACTTTTCCGTGTTCTTTCATTTCTTCAAAGTTGGATACCATTGAGCTATTTTTTCGTTTAGGTTCATTATTTTGTTTTGTCATAGGGATTCACCTCTTACAGAATTTTTCCCCATTTATTCCTTTTTAAAACCATTAAAAACTTTCATTTCATCCATCGGCCAATAACGGATGTTAGCCTCGCCCACGATATCAGTCATCTCAACAAAACCGATATGACGGCTATCGATGCTGTGAAGTCTGTTGTCACCAAGTACAAAAATCTTCCCTTTTGGTACTGTATCATGCCCTGTAATCTCTTCTAACGTAAAGTTGCCAGTCAGTGTCCGATTACCAGCAAAGCGTTTGAATTCCTTTAAATAAGGTTCTTCCACTAGTTTGTTATTGATATATAACTTGTCATCTCGGTATGCAATATGATCACCCGGTAGACCAATCACCCGCTTGATATAATCTTCTTTCGGATTTGCCTTGAAAACAATCAGATCAAATCGCTCCGGCTGACTGATCTCATACCCAATCTTATTCACGATCAATCGATTGCCATTTTGGATAGTAGGCATCATAGACTCACCATAAACCACGTATTGCTCAATCAAAAACTTTTTTATAATAATAGCTAGAATAAGTGCAACACCAATTGCTTTTATCCAATCCGTTAATCCGTTTCTTTCTTTTTTAGTCGAGCTCATCGGGCTCACTTCCTTTAGTTAGCTTATTAGTATCAATTTACCATTTTTAAGTAAGTAAATACAAGTTCAATTATTTTTAACATAAATATGAATGTAAATTATACTCTGCAATTTGTTTAGTTTCCCCTAAATTTCTGTAAAAAAACACACCCTGACAGACTTAACTCGTGTACAGGGTGTGTTGCCATATTTATCGGTTCAATAAACTGCCAACATATCTTAGTAGTTCGTTGGCACTAGTCGTATTATAGCCGTGTTCATCCACTAGACGGGCGATGACTTCATTAATCTTCTTCAGTTGTGACTCATCAGGGGTTTTGGATGATGTTGTGATCTTTACAACATCTTTAAGATCTGCGAACAATTTCTTTTGAATCGCTTCTCTTAACCGCTCATGAGAATTATAGTCAAATTTCTTTCCTTTTCTTGCATATGCAGAGATTCTGATCAAAATTTCTTCACGGAATGCTTTTTTCGCATTCTCAGAGATTCCGATCTGTTCTTCGATCGATCTCATCAACTTCTCATCCGGGCTCATCTCTTCACCAGTAAGCGGATCACGTAATTTATTCTTATTACAATACGCCTCAACATTATCGAGATAATTGTCCATGAGCGTTTTTGCAGACTCTTCGTACGAGTAAACGAACGCTTTCTGAACTTCTTTCTTCGCAATATCATCGTACTCTTTACGAGCTGCCGAGATAAAGTTAATAAACCTCTCTTTATCTTCCTTCGATATGGATGCATGATGATCAAGCCCGTCTTTTAATGAACGCAACACATCTAGTGCGTTGATAGAAGGTGTTTCTTTGCGGATGATCGCTGACGATATTCGGTTGATCACGTAACGCGGATCGATACCAGACATCCCTTCATCAGCAAACTCTTTCTTCAGTTCCTCAAGATCAACGTGATTGAAACCTTCTACGATCTCACCGTCATACAATCTCATCTTCTTCAAAAGATCCATTCCTTGTTTCTTAGAATCCTTTAACCGCGTTAGCACTGAGAACGTAGCTGCCACTCTTAGAGCATGTGGCGCAATATGAACATGAGACATATCACTCTCTGAGATCATCTTCGCGTAAATTTTTTCTTCCTCTGAAACTTTTAAATTATACGGAACGCCCATCACGATAATCCTTGAATGCAGGGCTTCGTTTTTCTTATTGGCGATAAACGACCGATACTCTGATTCGTTCGTATGCGCGACGATTAATTCGTCCGCTGATATCAATGCAAATCTTCCTGCTTTAAAGTTTCCTTCTTGCGTAAGAGAAAGGAGATGCCATAAAAATTTCTCATCACACTTCAGCATTTCCTGAAATTCCATCATTCCTCGGTTCGCCTTATTCAATTCTCCATCAAAGCGATAGGCACGGGGATCTGATTCTGATCCGTACTCTGCAATCGTGGAGAAGTCGATGCTTCCCGTTAAGTCAGCGATATCTTGTGACTTAGGGTCAGATGGACTGAACGTACCAATCCCTGTTCGCTTATCTTCTGAGAAGAAGACACGCTCTACCATAACATCTTCAATGCGACTGTCATATTCGTGTTCAAGCCTCATCGTATTAAGTGGAGATAAACTTCCCTCTACTCGAATGCCGTAATCATTAAAAAACTCTTTTCTTAAGTTCTGTGGAATAAGATGTAACGGATCTTCATGCATCGGACAGCCTTTAATTGCATAGACCGCTCCTGCAGGTGTTTTTGTGTATTGCTCTAAACCTCTTTTGAGCATTGTAACTAAAGTGGATTTACCACCGGATACTGGTCCCATTAACAATAAGATACGTTTACGAACATCAAGGCGTTTAGCGGCAGGGTGAAAATACTCTTCAACAAGTCGTTCGATTGATTCTTCTAATCCAAAAATCTGATCGCTGAAAAAATGATACACCTTCTGACCATTTTTTTCTGAAATGCCAGCATCTTTGATCATGTTGTATACTCTTGAATGCGCAGACTGGGCAACAAATGGCCGATCTCGTAAAATATCAAGGTATTCAGCGAAGGTACCTTCCCAGGCTAAACGCTGTTCTTCTTCACGATGCAGTTGGATTCTCGATAAAATATCCATGAGTACCTCCTTGATTGTATTGGCTCCATCAAGTGTTAATCTACTCTATGCGGGGATGTCCGTAATCATTCTGTTTGAATAGCGATTTTTATTTAAAAAAGTTGGAATTCCCATTCGCACAATCATGGTAAAATATGTTTATCCTTATGTTTTGAAACGGAGAAAGCGTTATGAATCAAAAGCTTGGCCTTATATCAGTGCTCTTACTGTTCGGTATCGTGCTCTTTTCATTTATGGGTTTAAGAACGGAACACGAAAACTATGTTCCTTTTCAAAAAGCCATTTCTTCCCTTGCTCAAGTGGAGAATATGAAATTAGATGAAAACAGTCTCCTTCTTGATCGAAACGGTGATCTTCTTTATGAGTTTAAAAGTACTGAGAGCCGTGTTTACCTAGACTACAACAAAATTCCTGAACCTGTGCGTCAAGCTTTTATCGCTACGGAGGATCAAGGATTCAACCAGCACCATGGAATCGATGGAAAAGCGATCGCGCGGGCTTTTATTACAAATTCATCAGCAGGGTCTGTTCAGCAAGGCGGCAGTACAATCACACAGCAGCTGTCACGCAATCTATTTCTAACACACGAACGTACATACGACCGAAAACTAAAAGAGTTATTAATCTCATACAGAATTGAACAACAGTTATCAAAAGAAAAAATCTTAGAGCTATACATCAACTCGATCTATTTTCAAAATGGTGTGTATGGAATTGAAAAGGCTAGCCGTTATTACTTCAGCAAACCGGTCGGTGAACTTTCGTTAGCTGAAACAGCACTTCTAGCGGCTATTCCAAACAACCCAAAGCTGTACGATCCTCTAACTAACTTTGAGAACACGATAAAACGCCAAAAGTGGATTTTATTGAAGATGAAAGAGCAAGGATACATCAACGAAGCTACTTATGAAGCATCACTTAGTCAACACATTCAATTAAAGGTTTCACAGCCTGTCGTTCCCTTCCCTGAAATCGTGGGTTATGTAAAAAAAGAACTTCTAAGTTTAATAGCGACTGCTCCCGCTAACAAAGGACTGACAGCAGAAGAGCTTTTGCTAAAGCGTGATCAGCTGTTAACAAGTGGTGTTGTCGTGGAAACTGCATTAGATCCTAAGCTACAAAAAGAAGCAGTGCGTGCTTTGAATAACCGGTTGCCCTATAACGATGTGGAAGGATCTGTCGTTGTTGTCGATCATATTTCAAAACAGATCGTCTCTATAGTTGGCGGAAAGAATGTTGGTTTAGAAGAATTCAACCGTGCCACTCAAGCAAAAAGACAGCCCGGTTCTTCAATTAAGCCGCTTCTCGTCTATGCTCCTTATGTTGATGTGTACGGTGCAAAATCACAATCGCTCATTTCTGCAGCAAGTATGTGTGAAGATAACTATTGCCCTAACAACTATGGAGGAGCTTCTTACGGAACAGTCTCCTTAAAAAAAGCGATGGCGAGTTCCATCAACACCGCGGCTGTTAGAGTACTCCGTAAAACAGGCGTGAATAAGGCATTTTCTTATTTGCAGCCCTTCGAATTTTCTGCTGTAACGCGAGAAGATCATCAGCTTGCAAGCGCGCTCGGCGGATTCTCAAAAGGCTTTTCGCCTCTTGAACTAACCAGTGCGTATACTGCATTTAGTTCTGGTGGGACATTTGTAAAACCTAGGTTGATAACTTCTGTAAAAGATAAGAATGGTAAGCTGTTATATGCTTGGAAAGAGAAGCCCGTTTCAGTATGGAGTGAGAAAACAAATAGCGTAATGCGCGAGATGCTTGAAGCCGTAACGATTTCAGGTACTGCAAGAGATGCTCGTTTTGCGGGTTCCTCCTACATTGGAGGTAAGACTGGAACAACAAACGATGTACGGGATCTTTGGTTTATCGGACTGACTGATCGTTATACGGCAGGCGTTTGGGTAGGCCGTGACACACCAAGCAGTCTTCGTTCTATTGAGAATTCATCACCCGAAGTCATGATCTGGCGTGATATTATGAAAAAAGCTTATCAAAATTGAGAAAAAACCCTGTCACGACAAGAGTGACAGGGTTTTTGGCTGAGCATTAGTTATCGTGAAGCTAACAACAAGAAGTATATTCATGTTAATACGGCGAGATTCATAAAAAATACGGCGAGTTTTTCAAGTATTACGGTGTAAATAGCCCTCAATACGGCGAGTTTTTAACAAATATCGGCGAGATTACAATATTCGACAACTCTTACCTAACTCCCTATGTAATAGCCGCCACGAACGCATTATACAAACGCATCACCGTATAGACCACAAGCAGGCCGAAACCTGTCCAAAAGAATAAGTGCAGAAATACCATGCCCATGATACCAATGGTTGATAAACTGTAGCTGATCCGCAATAAGAATTGAAAAAAGTACAAAAGAGATGCAACAATAAACACAATACCTATCAGCAGCACGGAATGGTTCAGCGCGATCGAGAGCATACCGCCTATAAAAAAGTACCAACTCCCACCTTTTCCTTGCTGAAGCAGATTTCCCTCTGTATCTTTTGAAAAAAAGAACAGTCCAAGTTGCGTTAGCGTGTCAGACAGCAGCTTAAGAGCTGCAAACATCATAAAGAACAGCAGAAACAAACAAAAACCGATCGATAAATGAATGACATGATCTTTAAATAATTCTTGCATCCCCTGATAAACACCAAAGTAGGTAAGCTTATCGATTAAGAGTCTTTCAAAATAAATGGCAAACCCCGAACTGAACAGAATAATAGAAAACAAGGGAAGATACCCTGTCATATATACGTTTTTCTTCATTTATGCTTGCACGAATCCCCTCGAATTGTTAAATTTCAGCAGAAATACATTCCCATGAAAACCGTTTTCATTTATAATGAGAAAAGATACTGGAAAGAATAATACTACTTTCAAAGGAGGAGTTCAAATGGATTTTATCCTCATCCTACTCGTGATGCTCGCCTTCCTGACTGCCATCTTTACAGCAGGCTATAACGATCGTCCTGGAAAAAACTAATCCATATACATATGGAAGTAAAAACGTCCCTTTTTCATCAGGACGTTTTTTTATTTTCTCTCAAAGGTAGGACTTCATTGACAAGTTGATTGGAGTGTAAGGTGGGAGACTCCTGTGGGACAGGCGGGCAGGTGAGACACTTATAAGTGAAACTTGCGAATGTGGCTCACCGCCTGCCCCACGGAAGCGAGCACCTGTAACGGAAATTAACCACTTACAGTAAGAAAAAGCTTATTTCAACTCTCCAAAACTCTGTTGCCGCAATGCTTCATAGATTAATAGCGCAGCTGTATTCGATAGGTTTAATGAACGAATGTGTTCATTCATCGGTATACGCAGACATCTTTCCATGTTTGCATCAATCACTTCACGCGGAAGTCCCTTCGTTTCTTTTCCAAAAACAAAGAAAACATCTTTCTTGGAATCGGAGTAATCGAAATTTGAGTACGTCTGTTCACCGAATTTGGTGATATAGTAAAACTCCCCATTTGGGTATTCATTATAAAAAGCATCCAACGAATCATGATGAGACAACTTTACATGCTCCCAATAATCAAGGCCAGCACGCTTTAAGTATTTGTCTTCTAAAGAAAATCCAAGTGGATGAATAAGATGCAGATGTGCACCTGTTCCGGCACAAGTACGTGCGATGTTTCCTGTGTTCGCAGGAATTAACGGTTCGAATAAAACAACATGTATAGCCAAAAAGCTCACCTCAAAAACAATATTCCAACAAGTACTTATTATAGCACTTTTTTTGGAATATCACTCTCTGAAGGCAAGCTTCTTCTTAAAGAATATGAAAAAATTTATATTGAATACGCTTTGTGTACGCCGTTGAATCTTCATAGCCCCAATATCTCATTCTACTGTTTGTTGTATGGGCATTTACGAGTGGTTCTCCTGAAGGATCCTTTGCGACCACAATCGTCGTATGCTGATAATGACCATCTCCATCAAAGTCATAACAAATCACGTCTCCCGGCAAAAGAAGATGCGCCGCTGATTTCTCTTGTGCTTGAAGCGTCGATTTTGAGCCGCTCAAATACCATCTCATCGCATTGGCTACTGACCAGCTATAACTCCAAGAATTATTTCTCATCCACCACCCCTTCGACTTAATCGATTGAGAAGTCATTGGAATGCCGCCTGCATGCAGACTTTGAGAAATGTAATTCGTGCAATCATTCTCAAAAGATTTATAGGCAGGATTAAACGTATTCCACCATCTCTCTGCATAGCGTACAGCAGCAAGCCGATCATAACCGCCTTTCGTAGGTGTAATCGATTCGTTCTCCCGCTCGATCTTCGGAAGTTCTCTATAGTTACCTTCCACATTCACAGGTTCATCGCTCTTCATATCACCATCTTGAAACGTAGCTCGTCGCTCTTGAGAGATCTCTTCCACATAGAAATCAAACCCGTGTTTGATCAAGAAGCTGTAATGGACGAGATAATCTACCTGAACTTTATCCTCAGACTCAGTCGTTCGTAAGACGCTTCCGTTCGTTTGGTTGTTCACGATAAACGCATTTCTATCGGTATACATTTGTTTTTTTCGAATGAAGCTCTCTTGTTCTTCTCGTAAAAAGTAACCTCTTCCGTCTGCATCTGCATGTATCATCCATTGAGATTGGTTTTGGATATAAGCTTTAAGTGTTTCCATCCACATCAGACATCCCTCCTGCTTCTACTAACATATGAGTGGGATATCAAAAAAAAGAACCCTTTAAGGGCTCTCTAGGATGTCTTCTTGCAGCTATTCTGTTCGATCGATAACAATATTTCTTTTTTATCTAATCCCCCACCATAGCCTACAAGTGCTCCATTACTTCCAATCACTCGGTGACATGGAATAAAAACAGGTACTGGATTTTGATTATTTGCGCTGCCTACAGCTCGAACGGCCTTAGGTGCACCAATGCCTTGAGCGACTTCCTTATATGAACAAGTTACGCCATAAGGAATACTCGTAAGCTGGTTCCATACCTTTTTTTGAAAAGCGGTACCAAATAAATCATAGTTCACACTAAATTCATGCAGATTGCCTGCAAAATAAGCGTGTAGTTGTTGAATGGCATCGTCCAATCGTTCTGGAGAGTGTATAAGCTCTCCCTTAATAAAATGTTTCGCCATCCATGAACGTAAAGTTGGAAGGTTATCCTCCATTGAACCAAAATCGAGACGGCAGATTCCGTTCTCCGTTGCAATGATTGTTAACGGTCCGATTACGCTTTCCATTTCTTCGTAATAGAGTAACGTTTTAATCTGACACATAATTATCCCTTCTTTTCATTACTTGACCTTACTATATCGGACACTCCAAACATATGCGATTACGAAATTTCTTGATTTCGAACCATTTTCAGTCCCTTTTCAATCTCTAGCGTGACCAAATCGTCTTTTTCACTCTCTTTTGCAGATAATAGTTCTAATTCCGCATTTTCTCCGCCAATCTTACCAATGGCCCATGCCGCAGTGCCTCTTATGACGGGTCGTGGGTCATGATGAAGGACCGTTAATAAATCCGGAATGGCTGTTTCATCTTTAAAATGAGCTAAAGCAATAATCGCATTTCGTTGAATAGGCTTCTTTCCTCTCCAACTGCCTGAAATGTAACCGAATTTTTCTTTGAACTCTCTATTGCTTATCGACAACAACGGTTTTAAAAGAGGCTTTACGATCTCTGGATCAGGCTCCATTTCCATATGATGATGAAAATCTTTCCCCTTATTTTCAGGGCATACGGTCTGACACGTGTCACACCCATATAAACGGTTACCGAGCTTATCTCTATACTGATCAGGCAGAAATCCTTTCGTTTGCGTTAAAAAGGCGATACACTTTGACGAATCAAGCTGTCCTCCTTGTACTAGAGCATTAGTCGGACATGCATCGACACATTTGTTGCACGAACCACACTGATCTTCCATTGGTGTGTCTGCAGGAAATGCAATGTTTGTAATCATTTCGCCAAGATACATATAAGAACCGAACTCAGGTGACATGATCGCACAGTTCTTCGCACTCCATCCGATCCCGGCTCTTTCAGCAACAGCCCGATCCGATAGTTCACCTGTGTCTACCATTGATTTCACAGCGGCACCTGGAACTTTCTCTATAATAAAAGCTTCCAGTAATGAGAGCTTTTCTCTTAATATATGGTGGTAGTCTTTACCCCATGATGCTCTGCAAAAAATTCCCCTGCGCTCTCCTCGAATACTTCTTGGAGCATCTTTCATCTTGGAGGGATATGCAAGAGCGATCGATATGATACTGGAAGCACCAGACAGAAGCCGATCAGGCTCTGTTCTCTTTTCTATATCACTTTCTTCGAATCCTGATTGATAGTTAAGGTCTTGTTGTAATCGGAGACGTTCTTTGAGCTCGGCAAATACATCAGCATGTGCAAAACCAATTTTGTCGATTCCGATTTCTTTACTATATGCAACGATCTCTTCCTTCAACTGGGCACTTGTCACGCATATCCCTCCTTTACATTTATTTTCTACAATTATGATAAACTACTATTACTCAAATATGAAACGGGGTTACATGATGATCACAATTAATCCTAAACTAAACGAACTTGTACCGAACTTTAAAATAGGCACAATTACATACCATAATATCGCGATTAGCGAATCACCGCAAATGATTAAAGGCAGGTTCCAGCTATTTACAGAATCCTTGCGACTTGAAGAAAAAAATGCTGCCGATTACCCTGGTGTTGCGGAATATCGAAAAGTGTTCAAGTCTATTGGAATTGATCCTTCCAGATATCGTCCCGCCTCAGAAGCATTGTTGCGACGGGTGTTAAGCGGCAAGGACCTACCTCCGATCAATTCAGGCGTCGATGTAAACAACTTCTTCTCTATTCGATTTGCTATTCCGATCGGTCTTTATAACCTTGATGAGATTGAAGGTGATGTTGAGATTGATCTTGGTAGCGCTGAAGATACATATGAAGGGTTAAATGGACGTGAGATGAATATGGAAGGCAAATTGCTGTCTAGAGACGAGGTTGGTGCATTTGGCAGTCCAATCGTTGATTCTAAGCGCACGATGGTGGATGAGAGTGTTAAAAATGCGCTACATATCGTGTACCTCCAGCCCTCTATGGATAAGAGTGAGGCTCATGAGCTGTTGGAATCTATGGCCAAGATGTTCACTCAAGTGAATGGTGGGAGTGCTGAGATCCAGGTGATTTAACTGCTAGCTTACGATGAGGGCTAAGTTGTTCTTTGGCGCTTTTGGAAACAGTCCTATCGTGTTGTTATTTGTCGACTCGCCGATATACGATGAAAACTCGCCGTATTAATGGAGAAACTCGCCGTATTATCATTGAATCTCGCCGTATTATTGCTCGAACTCGCCGTATTTCATGTTCACATCATAAAAAAACAAAAAAATGCAGGGCTTCATTGGATCAACGAAGCCCTGCATTAAAACCTACAACTAACTTGTTCTATATATAAGCAGCAAGTAGGACATTTATGACAAGTTCTTCAAACATTTTATTGGAATTTTGCTATCAGACTTGATATTTTATTCTACTAGCGTATATTTCACAGACAATGTTGCTTCAATCTCGTCTCCTTCATCCAATTCAAACACATATTCAGGAAGGAACAGGTCATCTCCTCTTCCTAAGATGATATTGACTTTACTGCCTCCATTCACAAAGTAATTTCCAAATCCGTTCACCGGCTCTACTTTATACCTCCCTGGCGCTATATCTTTACCTGCTATAAAAACGCCTGCCACTAAAGTTCGTGGCTCTTTCTTTTTAACTAGAATGCCTTTATTTAAAGAATCTAGCTCATTTTGTTTATTGGCGATCTCACCGCTAAGTTTTTTTAATTCATCTTTCTGTCCTTTTACTTGAACGCCCAATTCATCTAGTTCTTTTTGAATCGCATCTTTTTGACTGATCAATTCCGAAGCTTCGTCAACCTGTATTAGAAGCCCATCCAATTCGGCTTGTTTGTTACTCTTTTCTTCCTCCATCGCTTCAACGTTTTTTTCTATACTTTCTAACTCTTTTTTCCATTCTTTAATTTCACCATCAATTTCCCTTGCTACAACTTTTTTATCTTTGAGAAGAACAGAAGCTTTGTTGAAACCTATTGCATGTGCTGAAAAAGCGCTAACCGCTACTAAAACAAGTCCTATTAAGCTTAAGTAGATCCACTTCCTCTTAACAATGGATAATTCCCATTTCATTAAATCTCCTCCTCATGATGAGATATGTATGGCTTTTGAACTATTTTATTTTCCTGATAAAACATTATGCTTTTTTATAAAAATAAAAACCCCTTTATAAAAGGGGTATAGGACTCATCTATAAATATCGAAATAATACAAGGATAGAAAAGAGAAAAAGGATTACCATGACAAATAACAAGCGAACGGATTGGAAAAGCCTAATCATCAGCCCATTAATCATATGCATGTAGTGAAAAATATCAGCCGTTATAAATAGGATTGAAACGAAGGGGACAGTAATTAAAATCAGGCAGACTGTGGCACGCCGGTCTCTATACATCAGAGAAATAACCTCCTTTACACCTACATATTCAGTGTACAAGAAGAAGATTCAAAAAAAGTTCCCGGCTTAAGTTGCCAGGAACTCTTTATTGTAACGATTAGATTATAATCAGCTCGCTAAATCTAGATTTTTCGGTTCGCTTTTTGGTTTTGCAAACAGATAGACGGCGATCGACAATAAACTAAAACTTAATAGATAGATGAACAATATCCCCATATTGGAGAATGCAGAGCTCGTACTACCCAATGAGATCAATGCCTTAAATCCAGCGATGGAATAAGTGAACGGCAAGAACTCACTTAGCGCACGCAAATTCTCTGGCAACATATCGATCGGCAGATTTGCACCTGTCGTAGAAAGCTGTAGAATCACTAAAGCGAACGCGATGAATCGTCCGATGTTTCCTAATGACGCGAACAATAAGACGATTCCTGTGAATACCAAACTAACAAAAACCGCAAAAGCTATAAAACCTAGTGGATTTTCAGTTTTTACATTTAAGACGAGTAGAACAACTGTCGAAAGAAGTAATGCCTGTACAACAGCCAGAGCACCTAGGTTCATGAATTTAGCACCAAACCAAGAGAACGCTGAAACTTCTTCTGGCTTTCTAAAGTTTATGAACATCGACATGATTAAGATTCCAACGAATAGTGCTAATGAAAGAACATAAGGAGCTGTTGAATCACGATAGAGTGGATATTTATTTACCGTTTCACTCTTCAACTCAACAGGCGAAGAAAACATGCTTAAATTCTTACCATTGGCCGCCTTAATCGCACCTGTTTTCTCTGCACCATCTTTTAGACCAGATGATAACTCGTTACTTCCATCATTTAATTTTCCGGCACCGTCATTTAATTTTGTTACACCTTCTGTTAAATCACCCCAGCCTTTTTCAACTGTTGCGTTTCCATCACTAACCTGTGACATACCATCATTAATCTTTGTTGCGCCTGAAGTTAGATCACGCCATCCTTTTTCAACCGAAGAGTTACCCGCCGATACTTGGGTTGCACCGTCATTAAGCTGTGAAGCACCTTTTGTCAGAGACGTCCAACCCGTATTGACCGATTGGTTTCCTGCTGCAATTTGAGACGTACCTGCGTGCAGCTCTCCTACCTTACCTACCATCGTGTTCCAGCCACTCTCAATAGACGCCGTCCCTTGTTGAAGCAAAGGTACCTTTTGACTTAATGTAGCAACACCGTTATTTACTGACGTTTGGCCAGCAACTAGCTGGTTTACCCCATCAGCGACAGACTTTGGATTAGGTTCAGCATTTACGGTGAAAGCTCCTGCGATTTTTGCAGCACCTTGACTTAGTGCCTGGAGCTTCTGGGCTTTTGCAGGATCAGTTGCAGCTGCTGTAATGGCTTGACTCGTACCATAGATCTTCATAAAAGCAGGATCAGTTTGCAGTTCCGGATGCTGCTTCAAGAATGCTTGCAGATCAGCTGATAACACTTGCAGCCCCGCACCTAGCTTTGCAGATTCATCTGCTACTTGAGCAACTCCTTGTGAGATCTGTTGTGTTCCAGGAGCGATTTCATTCTTGATCGCACTTTGAACACCTTTTAGTCCTGTTAAGATTCCCGTTGTTCCAGCTTTAAGTTGCGGTATGCTGTCTCCAAGTTGTCTCGCACCTGCCGCTAAGTCTTTAACTCCTGATTGTTTATCTTTTAAATTTTGTAATAAAAGTCCTGTTCCTTCATTGGCTGCAGCTGAACCTGCCGCAAGCTTCGAAATGTCACCCGACTTAGATTGAAGGGACGAAAGCAGTTCCTTCGTACCAGCACTTAGTTGCGATGAACCGTTTGCCAGTTTACTAATATCTGGTTGTTTTGCTGAAAGAGAGCTTGCCATTTGTCCGACACCATTTTGAAGTTCTTTTGCACCACTCGCTAGCTTTGAAATATCAGCCGCTTTATTTGTAAGCGATTGCAAAAGTGTGCTTGTTCCATCACGAAGATCTGTCATCCCCGTATTTAATTTTGCAGATCCATCTGCAGCTGATTGAAATCCTTCAGATACATCACCGAGACTGGCAAACATATTGTTCGCATACTTCTCAGTAATCTTATCCCCTAGTTTTTCTCTTAGCTTTTCAGTAGCACTTCTTGTCACTTGTGCTGCCATGAAGTTTAATCCTTCGTTTTGAATATACGTAAGTTGAAGCTTTTCTGGATTATCACTTAAAACGGTTGTTACTCTTTGTGAGAAATCCTCAGGAATCTCGATAACCATGTAATATTTCTGACTATCAAGACCTTCTTGAGCCTCCTCAGCACTTACAAATTCCCAACCGAGATCTTTTCCTTTCTTTAAGTCTGCGACTAGATCTTTTCCTACATTAATCGGTTCATCGTCCGATAATGCACCCTTGTCCTTGTTGACTACAGCAACAGGCAAGTTTGACAAGTTGTCATACGGTCCCCATTTTGGTGAAAGAAGTATACCACCATAGACGACAGGTACGAGCAACGCAGCAATGACTGAGATCAGCAGACCCTTTTTACCTGCCAACTTCGCCATCTCTGCCATAAACAAACGAAAAGCGTTCATCCCTTTACCCCCGTTCTCCCCAAAAATAAAATACATCCTGTAAAAATGAACAGGTATTCACTTCTACTAGAATGTATTATTCGGAAGAGACAGGAATAAATCCTTCTTATTTATCAGAAAATTGTAAAATATTAAATAATAATAAGGTAGTAAGTCCTGTTATAATATAGGTTTGGATTTTGAGATGGGTGATTATGCTTTTACCAAAGGCTCCAATAGTCCCATCTCTAAGCAAGCACTGATGGATAATTTCTTTTCCTTTGATTGAAATTTTAAAGTAATAAATTCTCCGCTGATCTCAGTAATTTCTCCTGTTCCAAACACACGATGATTAACGGCTAGACCAACATATAATTCTTCTTTCTTTTTGATGCTATTCGGATTGTAAGGAACTCCATTTATCTTCTTTACATTCTTTTTTACTGCTGGTTCAGATTTCAACATTCTTGTGGGATCTAATATGTTTTTTACATCAGTTACAAACACAGACTCCTCGACTTTTTTCCCATCTCGATAAGGATACGTCACTAGGCTTAATTGTTTCTTGGCACGCGTCATACCTACATAAAATAAACGAGCTGCTTCTTCTAACAATAAATGATCTGTACGATCTTCTTTAGATGGTATGATTCCATCTACTACATCAATCATATATACCCTCTCAAATTCGAGTCCTTTCGCACTATGAAAGGTAGAAAGGGTTATGGCTTCATGCCCTTTCTTCTTTTTTGCTGTTTTCAAAACAACTTCGAGATGTTTTAATCGTTTAGCAAAATCCTGAAGGCTCTCTAGTTCTGTTGCAATTTCTTCTAGTGTGTTTAAGATGCCCACTAAATACTCCATTCGAAAACCAAGGCTTTTACTGATTTTTTCTATGGCCTTATCGTATCCTAAACCATCTCTAATCACACGTATGGCCTGAAGAGGCTTCATACCTTTCATTTCTTTGAACGTCTCTTTACTAGTCTTCAGAAGTTTAACTTGATACTCCTGTAATTTTACATGCTTCAGCAGATTATCAAATACAGAATCGTTATTATTCAGTTGTTTGAGTGCTTGCATCTGCTGCTTCGTAATATAGCCGTTAAATTTCAAATGAATTTTTTCAAGAATGTCTGGCCTCTTGTCCGTAAAGCTCATACGCATAAAATTCAATATATCTTGAACCACCCAATGTGAAAAGAAACGATTATCAGCATCCTTCATATAAAAAGAAATTCCAGCACGATCAAAATCATTCATCAAGCCAATGGATGATGAATTATTGCGATATAAGACGGCGATTTCTTTTAAATGAACGCTGTCATTCAATTCATGGACTAAATATTTTGATTGTTCCTTAAAATTAACGAGATGTTTTACTTGAATCGGTTGCTGCGAAGGATTTTGAGTGAACATATTTTTTTCATATCTATTTTTATTTCTTTTAATAAACGAATTAGCAACGTTAACAATATCCTCAGATGAGCGATAGTTCTGCTCCATAAACAAAATAGAAGCATCACTGTACTTTTCCTTAAATTTAAGCAAATAGGAAGGCTCAGCACCTCTCCAGCTATAAATAGATTGGTCATCATCGGCCACAACACATAAATTTCGATGAGTAGAAACCATTTTTTCTATAATGGAATGCTGCACCAGCGAAGTATCCTGGCTTTCATCCGTTAAGAAATAGTCGTATCGATTTTGATAATGACGTAACACCTGCGCATTCTTTTCCAATACGTCATTTCCGATCGTAAGCATATCATCAAAGTCTAACAACACATGATTTAAATCTGAACCTTTGAGTTCCTCATATTGTTTAAATATCTCTTCAGCCTTCGGAACATCACAAGAAACTTCTGACCAACGTTCAATAGGTATCATCTTGTTTTTTATATAACTAATATAAGTGGTGAGCTCCTCCATTTGATCCTCGGTTATGTTTTCCCCAACTACAGACTTGAATAAATGCCTCAGCATAAGTTTTTTGTTGTGTTGAAAGTTTCTTGCCGATCCTGCTTTTTCATCTGAATCGTGATCACCCTCTATAATTGTAAAAGGGATTCCCAATTTTCTATAATGATTCCTGACTACCTCAAAAGCAAAGCTATGAATGGTCGAAAAGTCCACAGAAGGAAGTTCAGGATAAAATCTTCTGAAACGCTCTTTCATATCATTAGCTGACGCCTTACTAAATGTAACGGCCTTTATACGAGAAGGATGAATCCCTTTTTCCATAATCAAATAACCGATTCTCATAATGACTGTGGTCGTTTTCCCAGAACCAGGTGAAGCAAGTAATAGAAGGGGTCCTTCTGTCTCTATAACAGCATTTTTTTGAACATCATTTAAAGTGATGCCTAGATCATTTTTCATTTTAGTGAAGAAATCTCCCATTGGATCAGTACCCTTTCGTAACTTGAATATGTTCATCGTTAATTGAAGTATAAAGTTTAAAAGCAAATAAAAAAACTCCCCACAAAGGTGAGAAGTTTTAAGTTTAAATGTTAAGTTAAGTAAAATGGTACCGGTGGTCGGGGTCGAACCGACACTCCAGAAGGAACACGATTTTGAGTCGTGCGCGTCTGCCAATTCCGCCACACCGGCATTTGAATCTTTTGAATTGGAATTTATGGAGGCGGCACCCGGATTCGAACCGGGGGATAAGGGTTTTGCAGACCCGTGCCTTACCACTTGGCTATGCCGCCAGAAAACAAAAATGGAGCGGAAGACGGGATTCGAACCCGCGACCCCAACCTTGGCAAGGTTGTATTCTACCACTGAACTACTTCCGCAAACATTTAATTAACTTATAATATGTTGTTAAAATCATCTTATGTTATAAAAATAAAAATGGCTGGGCTAGCTGGATTCGAACCAACGCATGTCGCAGTCAAAGTGCGATGCCTTACCGCTTGGCTATAGCCCAACAATTTAAATGGGGCGGACGAGGGGAATCGAACCCCCGAATGTCGGAACCACAATCCGATGCGTTAACCACTTCGCCACGACCGCCACAGTATTAAAATTGGCAGGGGCAGTAGGAATCGAACCCACACCAAAGGTTTTGGAGACCTTCGTTCTACCTTTAAACTATGCCCCTATATAAGGAATAAAAGATGGTGGAGGGGGACGGATTCGAACCGCCGAACCCGGAGGGAGCGGATTTACAGTCCGCCGCGTTTAGCCACTTCGCTACCCCTCCACGAATGAAGACAGGTTTTATTATAAAACATAATCACCCTGTTTTTCAATAAGTTTTTTGTTCCAATTAAGGAAGAAAAAACTGGTGCCGGCTAGAGGACTTGAACCCCCAACCTACTGATTACAAGTCAGTTGCTCTACCAATTGAGCTAAACCGGCAAAAAAAATGGTGGCTCGAGACGGAATCGAACCGCCGACACGAGGATTTTCAGTCCTCTGCTCTACCGACTGAGCTATCGAGCCAAGAAAAATTCTTGGTGTTGTAAAGCCACCGTTTAAATAAAAATGGCGGACCCGACCGGGGTCGAACCGGCGATCTCCTGCGTGACAGGCAGGCATGTTAACCACTACACCACGAGTCCAAAATTGGTTGCACCTTAATTTCATGATCAAAAAGTAATCTCGACATTGTAACATGAAATAATATTGGTTGCACCCTATGGGCACTACAGATATTTCATGGTCAAGAAGATTCTCAACGTTGTAACATGAAATAATATTGGTTGCGGGGACAGGATTTGAACCTGCGACCTTCGGGTTATGAGCCCGACGAGCTACCAGACTGCTCCACCCCGCGATGATATTAATATGATATAAAAGTAAATGGTGGAGGATGACGGGTTCGAACCGCCGACCCCCTGCTTGTAAGGCAGGTGCTCTCCCAGCTGAGCTAATCCTCCATATTTTAAATGATTATGTATAAGTGGTGACCCGTACGGGATTCGAACCCGTGTTACCGCCGTGAAAGGGCGGTGTCTTAACCGCTTGACCAACGGGCCAGATTTTTGAGCTAGAGAGTATGTATCTGGCGGAGAGCAAGGGATTCGAACCCTTGATACGGGGTTGACCGTATACACGATTTCCAATCGTGCTCCTTCGACCTCTCGGACAGCTCTCCAATATGGCTCCACAGGTAGGACTCGAACCTACGACCGATCGGTTAACAGCCGATAGCTCTACCACTGAGCTACTGTGGAATATGTATTGGCTCAGCGACGTCCTACTCTAACAGGGGGAAACCCCCAACTACCATCGGCGCTAAAGAGCTTAACTTCCGTGTTCGGTATGGGAACGGGTGTGACCTCTTTGCCATCATCACTGAACCAAATTATATTGAGAGATGTTCTCTCAAAACTAGATACGACGTTTCCAAACGTTATGCTTTTTAAGGATAAGCCCTCGACCGATTAGTATCTGTCAGCTCCACGTGTCACCACGCTTCCACACCAGACCTATCAACCTCATCATCTCTAAGGGGTCTTACTCACTTGCGTGATGGGAAATCTCATC